>JAAYOZ010000147.1 GCA_012520115.1 Clostridiales bacterium
CAATACAAAAGGCTCGTAACCACGGGCCTTTTTTCTTTATGCTGCAAACGCATCAAATTTACAAAACAACCTAAAAAAATTCAATTAACAAACGACTTCTTTTTTCTAAAATGGTATTATACATGTAAATATACATTTTAGGAGAGTTTGCATGAATGATAATAAGCTATTAAAACCGATGCGCAGCATTATAATCATTTACCTTTTATGTTTTGTTTTCAGAGCCGTTGAATACTTCATTTTCCGTACGGACCAAAGCTTTTTCGGTGAAGCTTTCATACATAAACTGGCAGGAATTCTTGTGCTCGCACTGGCTCTTAAGATTTTCTCATTAAAGTGGTCGGATATAGGCTTTGCATCTAAATCAGCGGGAAAGTACGTCTTGTACGGATTGCTTCTCGGCGCCTCTGTGTTTTTAGTAGCGTATGGAACAGAGTTCATAATACTGTTTTCAGGACAGAACAACCCCTCACTGCAAGTCTATGTGACCAGCTATTCCATTGGCGGCAATGAAGGCAATCAAACCGGGTTTATGTTTTTTGCCTTCTGCATTATCGGGAACATCATTAATGTGGTTATGGAGGAAGGCGTCTTCCGGGGCTTATTCATTAAGCTTGCCGAAAAGAAATATTCATTTATAAAAGCACTCATTTTCTCCTCTGTCTTGTTCGGTATCTGGCACATTGCGGCCCCCGTACGCAGCCTGATAGACGGAGAAATCAGCCCTGCCGGAGCAGTGATGTCTGCGCTTATGCTGTTATTGACGACGGCGATTACCGGAGCTAAGTTCGGGCTGCTGACTAAAATCACCGGCTCGCTCTGGATGCCCATGGCAGATCACTTCTTTAATAACACCATTATTAATATTTTACATATCACAACCGCTTCGGGCGCAGACCCGATGCAGGTAATGCGTATTACCGTTGCTCAGTCGGTGTCCTTCATAATTGTCCTTATAATCTACCGGAAAAGCGGGGCGCATCGCAAGCCCACATTCAGGACAGAGTGAAAACCTGCGTGTTGAGTTAAATTCTTAATTTCGGATTAAATATCGGGCGCTCTTTGATTTGAGAGCCCGATTTTCTTTTGCATGTTGAAGCTGTTTATATTAAAAACCCGTGTATGACAGTTGAAAGTCAACATAAGAGGGTGATTTCCGTGGAGCTCTGGTATAAGGATATCAATGGGGAGTTTAACGATTTTAAAGGCGGCCATGCGGGACTTACCGAAGAAGAAATGACCGTACCGCTTATTGTGATAGAAAAGAAATAACTGAGTACCAAATAATAACGCCCTGTTCGCCTGAAGGTGAACGGGGCGTGGTTTTTTCACATAAGATAAGAATTAATGCAGTCTCATTCTACGGCAAAAAAGTGATAAACAGATTATGTTGGACACATTGATAATCTATTTTATTTCTGGCCAAGTAGTATATTCTATTAGCCACAATATCGGCAGCACGAACCAGAGTTTTAGATGCTGAATTATAAAATTCAAGATTGACTTCTTCTAAACCATAAAATAGTGGCGGGTAATACTTATCATAGTTCCGATTATATGTACCTCGTTTAAATTCTTGTTCGAGTCCTTCCTTCAATTCATAACAACCATTTGTTGCAGTTGTATGCTCATCAACATAAAAATAAATTCGCTTTACTTCATTTGGCAAAATAATACCTTGACGTATCATATCTTCAAAAGCTTTTTTGACAGCAATTTTATATGCAAAATCAAGATATCGCTGTTTGTCTTTTTTGCTATTGAAAATTCTATCAAGGACTCTTTTTTGGTTAATTACTACACCGAATTTGTAGCATGAGTTTAACGAGCGATATAATTTTAGTCTATCTCCATTTGATAAATGTGTAGCTTTCAATTCATAATCTTTACTATAATGTCTTTTGTTTCGCAGGACCTTTTCAGCCGCAGAATATTTACGAGACCAATTCTCCTTAGAATCTTTTCCTAATAGGATTAGTCCCCCAAAAACAAATATATCGTTGTGCTCTTTGTCAAAAACACCGGATTCGTCAGAGTATACGAATATATTCATTTATCCACATCCAAAAAAAAAAACCGCCTTAAGGCGGCCCCGTGTCCGACGACATTACATGTCGCTTAAACGCAAATTCGGATACACGGGTATACAGCGTATTTCTACCTGCATTTATATTGTATGCAAACAATAAAGAAAAGTCAACCCAAAATATTGGCAATTTTCTGTAAATTGTTATATTTTACATATTAAATGTCTTATTATGGATAGATTTAAGTTTTCAAGCTCTGAACGAAGTAGATGCTCAATGCCAGGAGGGTCTGGGCGGGGAAGTAGGTGAAGGGGTTTGCGGCACGGTGGATTTTTATTTTCTTTTTTGAAAAAGCATTAACAGCAAGCACTGCGTCGGAGGCGGTGAACAGCGCCGCTCCCAGTGACATTGCTATGGCCGCCGGCAGGGCGGCGGTTTTGCCTGCCTTAACTGCCTCTATTGAGGCTGCTGCGGCGAAAGTGAGCATTGTGCTGATTGCCACAACGTACATCAGCACCGGTACAAGCCCCTTGCCGGGTTCGACCTCCAGCTTCCTTCCCGCTGCGACTAAAATGAGCGCAACTATGATTGCCGAAAGCACCGTAATAAGTATCTGAGGCGGCTTTATTGCGGCATTTCCTAATAGCTGTGCAGCGAAGGCAGCCGTATAGAATATATGCCCTATCAGAAAGCTGCCGAGACCCAGTATGAATTTAATACTTCTTGGGTTCAAATCGAGGATATAGTCCCCGAAGGCGCCGAAGGCTGCGCCGATGCTGATAAGCACCGCATAGGGCGTGCTGTATCCGCCGGAGGCTGCAGCGGCACAGATGCCGATTATCACATAGGCTATGGCGCAGGCCGTTTTTGCCATCAGCGACCTGTTGGCCTTTCTGACAAGCGGCGAGTACATATAAAACAGAACAAGGACGAGCTCGATTATAACCGATAGAATAAGAAGTACTGTCAAAATGGGCTCACCTCTCGTTATTTTCTGATTCTGCCTTTATGCACGGGCTCAAGGGAGTTTCTGGCCCAGGTAAGTATACCGTCCGTCATTTTATCGGAATTAAGATACCTGTTTAATAGTCCCCTCACGCCGCTGAGTATTGAGTCAATCGGCGGGTCGGAGGTGGGCGTCATCTCAACCTTTCTGCCCTTGAATTTAAACTGCAGATTTCGGGCGCAGAAGCACTCATGGGGACGAATCTGGAGCATAAGGGTATTCTCGTCTTCCCATTTGGCGGCGGCGAAGGTGGTATAGTTCACCCCCGCAAGGCGCATATCCGAAACACGCCACTGTCCGTCAAGTCCGCATTCAACGCTGTTTTTCTCATCTCCCTCACTCCATGAGAAGGTCATTGAATCATTGCCGAAATTAAAGCGCACATCCGTGATATTGCCCGCTCTTTTGCTTGACATATATGTGGCGGCGGCGGGTATAACGCTGACCTGAAAGCTGATTTTGTTGAGAATATGCTTTTTTCTGAAGGAGATGAGCTTTTTATTAATGCTGCTTTCAAGGGGGCTGCGGTATTCGGAGTAAGGCACCTTGAATTCGGGCTCATCAGCTGCCCTGACAAGCTCCTCGTTTACGGGAGCGTTCGGCTGCTCGTCAATAAAGCTCTCGGGCAGATACTTAAAGAGTACGCCCCGGTTTTCGCCGGCTATATCGCCGCCGACAGTCACGGCAATGGCGTCATAGTCTCTGTACATCTCCACAATCTGACCGAACAGGCCGTCAAACCTTACGGGGCCGTTATCGTTGTCTCTTATCCACAGTCCGTATCCGTAGCCGAAATTATGTGCGCCCTGGTCTCTGGCCTTCGGGCTTTTGTGGTTGGTCGTCGCCTGGGCTATCCAATCCTTCGGGATAACCTGCCTGCCGTTATATACGCCGTCGTTCATAAAGCACAGGCCGATTTTTGCAAGGTCGACAGCGGGGAGAATAAGTCCCCAGCCGCCTGCCTCGACTCCGTGGTGGTCCGTCTCCCAGAAGGGAGGCTCAATGCCCAGCGGCTCAAAAAGTCTGGGGGTAAGGTACTCCACGGTGGAGACTCCCGTGACCTTTCTGAGCATAGCCAGCGCCATATGAAAATTCTCGTTTATGTATGAGAAGTTCTCTCCCGGCTCGTAGACCGCTTTGGATTTCAAAAACATCTCCGTCCAGTCGTTTTTTGCCTTGTTTTTAAGCGGGAAGACCTCTCTGCCGGCACTTAAGGAAATAAGGTGCCTGAGCCTGATTTTTTTCATGTATTCGTCGCACTTTACGGGGAAGTAGTCAATGACCCTGTCGTCAAGAGATAGCAGACCCTCATTTACGGCAAAGCCTATGGCTATTACCGTAAGCCCCTTGCTCACCGAATACATGGCATGGGGTATGGTGGCGGTATAGGGCTTTTTGAAGGCCTGAAAAGCAATCTTGCCGTGACGGATGACCATAAAGCCGTGATAGCCCGTTTTCTCCATGGCCTTACACATTTCGAGCATTTTTTCGGAGGATACTCCGACCTCCTCTGGTGTGCGGGCAACAGGCAGTTCGCACTTTACAGCCGTAGTCAAATAATCACTTCTCCTTATCCGTTTATAGGTGCCGCTTCATCCATACCGGCTCTTGCCATTCTCATTTCGGTCAGCTCGTTGAATATTTCCTCACGGCGCTTGCCGGTGTAGTTGTCAAACATCAGCGTAATGGCGGCAAGAGTGTTGCCGAGCAGTCCGCAAAGCGTAATCATAGCATAAAGCCCCTTTAAGGTGCTGTTTGACTGAACGGGCTTTACATTGCTGGCCGGGTCCCTCGTCTTATATCTGACAAGTGAGAACAGGCCGTTATACAGATTAGACTTAGCCAGTTCATTTATTTTACCCATTATGCTGCCGGCTGCGACAAGCATACCGTCGCATCTTTTGGGGTCATTATACTTCTTTCTTGCGTACCATTCCATATAGTCGGTGGAGTCGGCCACAAGCATTCTTCTTGCCGCTCCCTGTGCGGCGTTGGGCATGCCCGCAAAGCCGAGGCACACACCGATGAGGTACCTTATCTTGCGCAGTCTCGCAAGGTCAAATCTTATATTGAACAGCGACATAATCAGATAGAAGAAGGCGGTATACGCATAGCCTCCGGCCAGTATGCCACGGGCAGAAACCTTTGTTCCCACAAAGGGCACCGCAAACAGACCCGCATAAGAGAATGCGCCGCTTAATGCGTCGATGGGCGCCTTCATTTTAAAGTCGGCGAAGACATCGTCATAGAGATAGGGCAGCGCATCGTATGTGATTTTCCTCAGCATTTCAAAAAGGGAAGAAACCTGAAGCACCACAAAGGGACGGTTGTGCAATATCATGCTTACGGTCTCTGTGTTCCACTTTACTTTTACTTCATCCTTCTTTTTATCTGCGTGCTGCTGAAGGATATACCTGTATTCGGCAATGGTGAAGTAGGGTGAGTACAATGACACGACACTGATAACGCAGAAGAAAAGGGCTACGAAAAAGTACATCCACTGCTGTGTTTTTACATCGTCTGACATACCGACGAAAATCGGTATGACCCAGCCGGGGAACATCGAGCCTAAGGTCGCCGCAAGGGATTCGGCGGTGTAGAAGTTCTTTCTGTCCGCCGGGTCTGTAACAAGCTTTAACGAAAGGGCGCTCATGGCTATGTCATAGAAGGTATCCACGACGGAGAACATAAGACCCAGCATAAAGACCCAGATAAAGTTAAACTGCGCCGATTTTGAGGGCACGATAAACAGCAGCATTGATGATATGGCAAAGGGAATGGGCATCAGCTTAATGGCTGTTCTTATATTGCTGTAACCTTCCTTTTTGCTCGGCTTGTCGTACCATGCGCCTGCAAGGGGCGGTATGATAAAGCTCAGAATAGTCGATACATTTCCCTTTATCAGAAGCTCCCTGTTGCCTACGCCCATAAAGTTGCGGTTGAACTTGTCGCCGAAGGTATGGACTGAGTCCTGACCCATGGTGTTGCCGAAGATACCGCCGGCATAG
Organism: Clostridiales bacterium; assembly: GCA_012520115.1. GTDB lineage: Bacteria > Bacillota > Clostridia > Oscillospirales > Acutalibacteraceae > DTU053. The sequence continues at coordinate 6,042 of JAAYOZ010000147.1, forward strand.
CCCAGCTGCTCCTTTATGGGAAGGGTGCCGCCCGTAAAAAACTTATTCTTGTAGTCTATGACCTTTTGCCTGATACCCAAAGTAAAAGCTCCCTTCAGATTTCGTAGGTGCCGCCGTCTTTACAGAGAACCGCCCTGCCGTCAAAGGCTGCGTTCGCACGGGCTGCGGCAGCGTCCATGTCCCGCATGATATACGAGCCGTGATGAATAAAGAAAAGAGTGCCGACCGTCTTGCCGCTTTCCCGAAGCTTATCGCAGATAGCCTCTATCTGATGATGTCCCGTTTCCACAAGAAAAGCGTCGCAGTATTCCGGCAGAATATAGTCCATGTCCTCAAGTCGTATATCGCCGGAGAAAACAACGGTCTTTCCCTCACACTCTATACGGAAGGAGTTTGACAGATTCTCAGGCAAATGGTGGTTATGAAGGGCCGTGACTGCTATATCCGAGTTATCATAAATTTTGCCCTCTGTGATTTTATGTGTTGTATGGGTGTAATCAGTGCTGAAATTGCCCTCGGTGTTTTTAAGCACCGTCATAAAGCCCTCCACCGTTTCCTCGCAGGGGGTGAAGATATCGATATTGTCATCCTTTGTAAGGGGCGTTTTTCTGGCGTTGCCCACCTTGCGGATGTACCAGAGCAAATTGCCCAAACCCCCAACATGGTCCATGTGGGGGTGGGATATGAATATTGCCTTGGTTCTCAGTAAATCAATGCCGTTTATGTGGGCGGTGTAGCCGCAGCATTCGCCTGCGTCAAAGAAGTACAGTCCCTTATCTGTTTCAATGGCGATTGAGGTGTGGTGGAAGCCCGCATAGGGCTCGGTACCCGCAGAGGTGCCGAGGGTGTGTAGTTTCATAAATTCGCTCCGTTATATAAATTCAAACAGCCTTTTGAATGAGGAGAAGAGGTCAATGAACATTCTGAGAATCCTCTCAAAGAGAGTAAGTCCCGCAGTGCCCGTACTTGTATTCAGCTCCACATTAAGGTCGCCGGGCTGGCTGTAATCGTTTGCAATGCCCTTAAGCAGCGAGTTAAGCATCGAGACGGCAATAGTGTCGATAATAGCCATATCTTCAATGCCGAGCTCTAAGCCGGAGGTGAGGATGCCGGGTGCGATAGCGATATCTAAGCTGCCCAGCAGACAGTTAATTGTGCCTTCGAATATGAGAGTCTCGGCAAAACGGGGGACTAAGGACTTCAGGCAGTTATAGACCAGCTCTACCTCAAAGCTTACATCCGTTTCGTCGCCGCAGTAGAAGTTGGACATTATGGCGGCTACTACCTGATAGGGCATCCGGTAATCGCTTTCGGGAATTTCAAAGCCCTTGAGCTTTGCCAGCTCCTCAACGGTGTCAATCACATCGGGGGTGGAGCCGTCGTCATAGATGGGCGTATTTATGGCATTGCCGGCAAGCGTAAGCGTATGGTCAAGCAGTTTGAATGCTATTGAGTCCTGCTCAAAGCCCAGCTTTCTGCCTACTTTTGCGCCATCGCCCGCATAGGCGTTAAGCCAGCGGCACATGCCCGCCTCAAAGAAG
>JAAYOZ010000148.1 GCA_012520115.1 Clostridiales bacterium
TGTGTCCCTTGCTGCGGGCGGACTGCTCGAAGTTCGGCGCTATTTCGTCCAAAATTGCGGCAACGCCGTTTTCGCCGAAAAAGGGAGCTGTTCTCAGGGTCTTTGAATCCACCACAAAGTGTTCCAGTTCAAGCCCTAAGGCAAGTTTTGCGTCCTTACTTTTAATGCCGCCCTCTATATATGCTTTAGCGGCGGCAATAACTTTGCTGTATTTATCCATAATCAAACCTTTTAATCCGTCTGTTTCAGTCTTACATACATGTGCTTTACGGTTCTGTTTGAGGTCTCTCTGACGTCTATATCAAAAAGGTCGGTTGCTATAATCAGCGGGGTCAGCTTCTGATAGCCGTAGTTTCGGGGGTCGAATGAGGGGTTCTTTTTAAGAATCAGGTTGCCCAGATCCCCTAAGAAGGTCCAGCCGTCCTCACCTGCTATGTCGTCCACGGAGTACACAAGCAGCTCGATAAGTTCGGGCGGCAGCGGCTCGGATTTAACGGCGCTTACATTGTTGCTTCTGTTCTGATTGCTCCTGTCCGCCGTTCTTGCGGGCTTTGTGGCCTTGCAGGTGTTGGGCTGGAGGATTTCGAGGAAAATAAACTTGTCGCAGGCGACAATAAAGGGCTTGGGGGTTTTCTCCTCACCGATGCCTATTACCTTTTTGCCCGCCTCTCTGAGCCTTGTGGCAAGACGGGTAAAGTCGCTGTCGCTGGACACTATGCAGAAGCAGTCAAGATTGCCCTTGTAAAGCAGGTCCATGGCGTCGATAATAAGCGCCGAGTCTGTGGAGTTTTTGCCCGTAGTGTAGCTGTACTGCTGAATGGGGATGATTGCATTTTCCAGCAGAACGGTTTTCCATGTCGAAAGAGACGGCTGCGTCCAGTCTCCATAGATTCTCTTAACCGTGGGTGTGCCGTAGCGGGCAACCTCTTCAAGCATGGGCTTGACATAGCGGCAGGTTACATTGTCCGCATCTATCAGTACGGCCATTCTTAAATCCGGTTTATCGCTTATGGAAATTAAGTCCTTGATAATAATCCGTCCTTTCGGTTTGTGTTAAGCCTTGTTTTCGGTTGTTTGAGGCAGAGCTTCGTTTTCCTTGTCTTTCTCTTCCCTGCCGGTTTTGAAGATACTGATGATTCCCTTGTCGTTAAGCAGCTTTACAAGGATTACGCAAAGGGGCAGCAGGAAGATGCCGATAGGACCGAATACCTTTGCGCCGATGTACATTGACATAATGGCAACGACCGGGGGCAGGCCGACCTGACCCGCAACGAGCTTTGGTTCTATTATCTGCCTTATTACTGTTATTATAGCATAGATGACAAGTATGCCGATACCGCCGCCGAACTCGCCCGTGATAAGCAGGTATGCGCTCCACGGTATGAGTATGGTACCGGTACCGAGCACGGGAATGATGTCGACCAGGGCTGTGACAAGCGCTATGACTAAGATATAGTTTACGTCAAAGATGCCTGTAAGCTTTAAAAGTCCGAGGCCGATTGAGACTTCCGAGAAGGTTATGAGTATCAACAGGCAGTATGCCTTTGTTATCTTGCCGATGGTACTGAGCATAACGGTCTTTGTCTGAGAGAGCTTCCTGCCCTTTTCCTCGCTGAGCTGCTTGTAAATGAAGTCCTTGATGTCCTTATAGCTTGTGACCATAAAGCAGGAGGATACGACGGTGATTACAAGAGCAAGTATGAATGAGGGTATCTGCTTTGCCATATCCCAGACCGAGCCGAGGGGGGATTTGAGCCATGAAAGATCTAAGCCAGTGTCTGAACCGCCGGGGACTGAGAAGGATTCGGCGTATCTCCTTATGAAATTGGCGGCTGCCTGCTCAAGGGAGTCCGGCAGGAAGGTGATTACTCGGAGTAGCCAGTTTTCGATTTCCGTAACCACTGCCGGCAAATCGTTTACCCTCTGTGACAGATACTGAGCGAAGGATTTAAGCTCGTTTGTGAGCTTAACGCCGATTGCGAACACTATGAACAATGCTGCGGCGGTAATTACAAGCACTAAAAATGTACCCACAAGCGCCGGCTTGAGTCTTGTTCTGCTTGTTATCTTATCGATGGGCTTTTGCAGCGCCATTGTGAGGAAGAAGGCAAAGATAAAGGGGAATATGGGCCAGAAGGCGAATTTCATAAACAGGTAGAAGGCCGTTATGATTATCAGCCAGAAAAATACATTGATTATAAACTTTCGTCTCTTTTCGGTTCTGCTCATAGTAATCCTCTTCCTAA
>JAAYOZ010000149.1 GCA_012520115.1 Clostridiales bacterium
AAGTTGTTGTACTCTGCGTTATGCTCGCTGGACTCGGTGCAGTAATATCCGAATCTTCTGATATATTCATATCTGGTAAGGTCGCGGTGGTCCGTTACGCCACTTTCAAGAACCTCAATGGCCCTCTTTCTGATTTCGGGATAGAGGTCGGTTCCGTCGGCGTCATATATCTCAAGCAGCCAGCCCATGTGGTTGACGCCTGCGATTCTCTCCTTAATGGGCTCGTTAAACTCGATGCCGAGGGCTTTCAGAATGCCCCTTGAGCAGCCCTGAACACTGTGGCAAAGACCTACGGTCTTAACGCCTGTGTATCTGAGCATGAAGCCTGTGAGCATGGACATGGGGTTGGTATAGTTAAGGAACCATGCGTTCGGGCAGACCTCCTCCATATCGTCGGCGAAGTCCTTCAAAACGGGGATAGTTCTTAAAGCCCTGAAGATGCCGCCGATACCGGTTGTGTCAGCTATTGTCTGACGAAGGCCGTATTTCTTGGGAACCTCAAAGTCAATAATCGTGCAGGGGTCATAAAGACCTACCTGAATTGCGTTTACTACAAAGTCAGCGCCTCTGAGGGCTTCCTTTCTGTTTTCAACGCCGAGGTACTTCTTTATGGTTGCTCTGTTGTTATTGATGTTTCTATTCAAGGCTGTGCACATTATGTATGACTCTTCAAGCCTTTCGCCGTCGATGTCATAAAGAGCGATCTCAGCATCCCAGAGGGATTCGGTAAGCATTACGTCGCCGATAACATTTTTTGCGAACACTGTGCTGCCTGCGCCCATAAAGGTCAGTTTCATAAATAATTCATCCTTTCAATGCTTAAGGCTTATTCTTGCCTATTGAAGTATACAACGAAGCCCTTCTTGTTTTCAAGACCTAAAAGCAATTTAAGGGCTAAACAGACGCAAATCAGAAGGCTGTATTGCGTATTGGGAATTATGCGCCTGGGATTGTTCTCATGGCAAGTATCGTCTTTGTGATAAGCTCGTCAAGCTCCCAGCCGAGCATTGCCGCTCCCCTCTCTATGACCTCTCTGGAGCAGCCTGCGGCGAAGTTCAAGGTTTTGTACTTTTTCTTTACGGATTTAAGCTCCAAATCCTGCACGCTCTTTGAGGGGCGCATGATGGCGACGGCGCCGATTAAACCCGTAAGCTCGTCTACGGCATACAGCACCTTTTCCATTGTATGTACAGGCTCGATGTCGACGGTAATCGCATAGCCGTGACTTGCGACGGCTCTGACAGCCTCCTCGCTGACATTGTGCTCTCTGAGAATCTCCTGAGCCTTTATGCAGTGCTCTTCCGGGTACATTTCAAAGTCAATGTCGTGCAAAAGGCCGACTATGCGCCAGAACTCCTCGTCCTCGGAGAAGCCCAGCTCCTTTGCAAAATAGCCCATGACCGCTTCTACGATATAGGCGTGTTTTAAGTGAAATTCCTCTTTGTTGTATTCCTTAAGCAGCTCTTCTGCTCTTTCTCTTGTAATTCCTGCCTGCAATTCAGTATCTCCCTTCTATTAAAGCAAGGCTATTGCCTCTATTTCCACAAGTACATCCTTCGGTAAGCGGCTTACCTCCACGCAGGCACGAGCCGGCTTGTGGGGGAAGGCGTTTTCATACTGCGAGTTAAAATCCGCAAACATTGATAAGTCCTTTAAAAAGCAGGTGGTCTTTACGACATTCTGAATACTCGTACCTGCCGCCTCCAGGACTGAAGCAAGGTTCTTGATTGCCTGCTGCGCCTGTGCGTTTATCCCCTCCGGGATTTCTCCCGTGTCGGGAATGACGGGTATCTGCCCAGAAACAAAGACCATGCCGTTTGCTGCAATTGCCTGTGAGTACGGGCCTATTGCCTTTGGTGCCTTATCGGTTGAAATCTCTTTCATGGCGTGCCTCCTATATTTATTCTTTTGTATCGCTTGTCAAATCCTTTATGACCTCGCCTGCAATGATAAGCCCCGCAACAGAGGGCACAAAGGCGGTGCTGCCGGGAATCGAGCGTCTTTCGGTGCATTTGCGCTCCGTTCCGGGCGGGCAGACGCAGTTTTTGCGGCAGGCCTCAAAGGGGTCTCTCGGTGTCAAGGGCTGCTCCTTTGAGTAGACAACTTTGAGCTTTTTTACGCCTCTTGCTTTAAGCTCACGTCTCATTACCCTTGCCAATGGGCAGACGGAGGTCTCATATATATCCGCCACCTCAAACCTTGCAGGGTCAAGCTTATTGCCCGCTCCCATCGAGCTGATTATCGGAATGCCGAGCTCATATGCTCTTTCGCAAAGCTCCAGCTTCGCCGTTACCGTGTCAATTGCGTCTATGATGTATGAATAGACCGACAGATCCACCTCGTCCGCATTTTCGGGCATATAGAACATCCTGCGGGTGTTTATCTTTAATTTCGGATTGATGTCGAGCATCCTCTCCTTTGCCACATCCACCTTGTATTTGCCGATTGTGCTTCTGAGCGCAAAAAGCTGACGATTAAGATTTGTCAGGCAAACCTTATCGTCGTCAAATATATCGACCTCGCCGACGCCGCTTCTGACTAAGGCTTCGAGGGCGAAGCTGCCCACTCCGCCGACGCCGAAAACGGCAATGCGGGAATTTTTCAGTTTTTCCATTGCTTCAGGGCCGAGCAGAAGCTCCGTCCTTGTAAATTGATCCAGATTTATCAACTCCGAAAAAAATTGGCGGAAACTCATTTCGAGTCTCCGCCTTTTATTTTAATAAATACTTCCCGAATTATCAATAGAATTATGCTTTACCTGCAACTTTATTAAAGGCGTTTTCAATATCGGCAATGATATCGTCGATATGCTCGGTGCCTACCGAAAACCTTATGGTGTTGGGCTTGATGCCGCTTTCCAGAAGCTCCTCACCGGAAAGCTGCGAATGGGTGGTGCTGGCCGGATGAATGACAAGGGACTTGACATCCGCCACATTTGCAAGCAGTGAGAACAGCTCAAGGGAGTCTATGAACTTCTTTGCGGTGTTGTCGTCGCCCTTTATTTCAAATGTGAAAATCGAGCTGCCGCCGTTCGGGTAATACCTCTTGTAAATCTCGTGGTCCGGGTGAGTCTCGATAGCGGGGTGGTTTACCTTCTCTACAAGCGGATGATTCTTGAGGAAATCTACGACCTTGAGAGCGTTGTAGACATGGCGCTCGACCCTTAAGGAGAGGGTTTCAAGTCCCTGAAGGAAGAGGAAGGAAT
>JAAYOZ010000150.1 GCA_012520115.1 Clostridiales bacterium
CGTACCGCCGACTGTACCTACCACCGCTGCCGAGCCGAAAACCACAGTACCGTCCACAAAGGCGCAGCCCGCTTATTTCTCACTGCCGCTTGGTACGGACATTTCCCTTGACTTCAGCTACGGCGAGCTGGTCTTCTCAAAGACCATGAACGACTGGCGTGTCCACAACGGCGTTGACTTCAGCGGAAAAGTCGGCGACACTGTAAAATCCATAGCCGACGGAACCGTATTGAACGTCTTTGACGACGAGCTCTGGGGCACGGTTGTGGAGGTTGACCACGGCGGCGGAATCATTGCCAAATACTGCGGTCTCGGTCGTGGCAGCACCGCCAAAAAGGGCGACAAGCTCAAAATGAACGACACTGTCGGCATGCTCGGCACCATTCCCGTTGAGGAGGCTCAGGGCGCTCACGTCCACCTTGAAATAAGGGTAAACGGCAAGGTCTCTGACCCCCTGACCGTCATGGGTAAGGGCGCTTCGCCCGTCAATGATTAAGCTTGCATCCTCCCTTGCCGCCATTTTACTTTCCTTCCTTTCTATATAAAAACCCGCACCGATAAAAAAGGCAGGGGCAGATTTGATTTGTGGCCGGAGTTTAACTTCGGTCACGATACATAACAAAGCAGGTCGCAGTGGCGGCCTGCTTTTTTGCGGAAAAACTTGGAACTATTTTGTTAAGAATTAAATTAAACTATGTTACAATTGTGATAAATTAACGGTGAGACGGTAATGCAAGAATCCTTGAAATGAGAGGACAAAACTATGAAATATGAGTTTGACAGCGAAATCAGACAGCTCGAAGGCAAAATCAAGTGGAGTGTTTTCTATTTTCCCTATTCGGCAGCAGAGGAATTCGGCTCTAAAGGCAATATTCCCGTTCTGATAACGGTGGACGGGCACAAGTTTGAGCATACCTTACTGCCCTCAAGGAACGGTCATTATCTTGTGTACAACGAATTTATAAGAAAGGCAGTCGGCAAAGACATCGGTGACACGGTGCATATCACCCTGGAAAAGGATACAAAAGAGCGCAAATACACAGCGCCGCCTCACATAGAAAAAGCTCTCAAAGAAAAAGGTGTACTGGAGCAATATCTGAAACAGCCGGACTACTTAAAACGTGAACAGGTGAATTTCATTGAGGTTGCAAAGAAGGAAGAAACGAAGCAGAACAGACTGAATAAGCTTATCTCTTTGTTAGAAGGAAAAAAATGATTGCAAGCTTCGAAACGAAGCTTAGGGTCAGTGCGATGTGACTTAAATTTATGCTGGCGGCAGATATTTAAGTCTAAAAATACATTTCTTTGAAGAAAAAAGATGGAATTTTCTTGTAGCGGATAAGAACATATTATGCTACAATAGGGACGGAATACACTCTGAATTTAAAGGATACGGAGGTAAAAATATGTTTGACTTTCTGGGCGAGTATTGGAAAAAGATAACAAGCGCAATACTCAGTATGCTTTTGCTGTTCGTTACATCCTTTGTCGGTGATGTGCCGAAGGCAAAGGACCCGATTATCGCTACGAGAACCGACTATTCCTTTGACACCGACCGCATACTTATAGGAGGCTACAACTATAACATAAACTACACAGACGACGAGCATGTGGGTTATGTACGTGATGCGGGAATAGACTTCCTTGTAACCAGAGCAAACGAGGACTTCCTTGACGCCTGCGAGAGATTCGGCATAGGTGTTATAGCAAAAAACTACAGCGGCCTGCCCACCTACGGCTGGACAAACATAGACAGGACCGAAAACTGCCCGTGGCTTACCTTCAGTCCCGAAGATTTTAATGACCATCCGGCAGTCTGGGGCAACGACCTGATGGATGAGCCTGCAGCGGACTCCTTCCCCTATCTTGCCGAGATGATGAAGAGCTATTACGGCAAGACAGACGGCAAGCTTGCATATATTAACCTCTATCCCGCTTATGCCAACGAGGAGCAGCTGGGCACCACAGCCGACTGGTTTGCCTTCAGCAAGGAATATCAGAGGATAAACTCTTATCAGAAGCATGTAAACGCATATATCGAGGCAATCGACAGCGACTATATCAGCGTTGACATCTATCCCTTGAGGATGAAAATAGACAAGACCAGCGGCAAGCCCTACAAATACACCGAAATGACATGGCTGAAGAACCTTGATATTCTGGCAACTGCCTGCCGCAACACGAACAGAGACCTGTGGGTCATTACTCAGGCAACAGGCGAGTACTTTGACGGCTCGCACGGCGTATCAAGAATACCCAATGAGGACGAAATCCGCTGGCAGGTTTATGCAGCTCTGTCCTTCGGCGCAAAGGCCATTATCCACGCCTGCTATCAGCAGGGCTGGTGGTATGAGGGCTCACACATGATTAACAGCGCAGGCGAGCGCACCCCGACCTATTATTATGTTCAGGCCGTTAACCAGGAAATCAGGGCTCTTTCGGATGTTTATATGGACTATGACAATCTCGGCGCATTCGTGCATAACCCGATGCGTGAGGAGTTCACCCGCATGGCCATATCAAAGCCGAACTTCAATGCGATATCCGACATTCAGAGTGAGGAAACCCTGCTTGTAGGCTGCTTTGAGGAGAAGGAGGGCGACGGCGTTGCCTTCACAATGGTCAACATGACCGAAATCGGCAGGGAGCAGACGGCGACTGCTTCCTTCAAACTTGACGGAGCAAGCAGTGTCACGGTCTATGCTGCGGGCGTTCCCTCGACGCTCACACCTGACGCAGACGGCAATTACAGCCTGACGCTGTCCCCCGGCGAAGGCGTATTTGTAACGGTTGAATATTAATCTTACAGCGCACACCGATTGTGTCGGTGTGCGCTTTTGTGTCTGCCCTCCCCTTGCGTATTCAGCATGAGGAGGGCATATTTTTAAAGGAGTGGGAATGTGAACAGCTTCAGGGAGTTTTTAGACGCTATTGAGACACCTGACAAAAGAGAGAGAATGGAGAGCATACTTACATTTTTGAAAAAGGAATTTCCCGGTCTTAAAGAGGAAATCAAGTGGAACCAGCCCATGCTGACTGACCACGGTACATTTATAATTGCCTTCAGCATAGCGAAGCCTCTTATTGCCGTGGCGCCTGAGCCGGCAGCCATTGAGCATTTTAAGAAGGATATAGAGAAGGCAGGCTATTCATACACCCAGGGGATGTTCAGGATAAAATGGACGGATAAGGTCGATTTTGACCTGCTGAAAAGAATCGCCGCTTATAACATAGAGGAAAAGAAGGATTTTACGAAGTTCTGGAGATAAAATAAAAGCAAAGTGAATACTTCTGGCTTATAAAACCGACGAAAAAAAGCCGCACCATAACAGCGGTATTTTTTTCTCAGATAAATAAGCGCTTTGAATAAATAAGTTTTCTTGATTATCTTTGTTTTTCCGCAGTATTAAAAATCAGAGGATATTTAGGAAAAGCTTTGATTTATACAAAAAATATGGTATTATATTACAGATTAATCTATATGTAGAAATTTGCGTTATTTTTATGTCTGTATGGCAAAGTAACAATGATACTTACTCATAAATTTACTGTTATAAAGGAGATTCATTATGGGAATAAGCACTGATTTTATTAAGCAGAGATTACTTGAGAGAGCCAAATCTGATTCAAGTATTAGTGTTGCTCCGAATATTCCTGAAAAGAAATTAGTAAATGCAGCAAACAAAATAGCAAATGGAATTGATCCTGCCACAATAGTAGCAATACAGGACACATCTTTATTTGAAAACGGAAAAGAAGGCATCGTTTTTACCGGAACCACAATGTATATTAAAAGGATGTTGGAAGAAACCAAAACAATCCCATACAATGATATGCAGACTGTGGATTTATCAGTAGAAAAGAAAACTGACGAAAAAGGAAAAGTGCATATTACAAGTACTGTAACAATTAAATATAATGACAATCATACCACCAAACTGGTAAGCCAGACAGATGATAAACAGTTACACTTTATTACGGAAATACTGAATGAAATCATTGAATCTGTTGATTCATTTAAAGATGTGGTACAAATAGCCAAGCTGGAAGAGCTTGGTGATGATATTATTGAAATGTACATATCTATTGGCACAAATTATTTGATAGCGGACGATGGAATAATTAGCAGTGCTGAATACAAAGAACTGATCTCGCTTATGGCGCGTGTTAATGTTTCGAAAGAATCCGCAAAAAGATTAAGAAATAAACGTTTGCAGTTAGCTCGCGAAGGTAAAGCAGAGGATTTTGGAGAACTTATTAAAGAACTCAATACCAGAATAAGCGAAAAAAATGTTGACCACAAAGGAATTGATCAAAGTCTATTCTTTGATTTATTGTTAGTTAGAAAGGAAAATATAGATAACTGGAAAGAAGATACTTTATTAAGGAATCTGCAAGATTTGTTAGTTGTATCTGATGAGCAGGTAGAAGTCGGAATTAGAAAAATAAAAGATGATGAAAGAATAGTTTCCGAAAGGATGGAGGATTCCCAGATTAAACAAATCACAAACGA
>JAAYOZ010000151.1 GCA_012520115.1 Clostridiales bacterium
ATTTAACTAAACAATTTATGCGACAACGAGTGTTGATGCGGCACAATTTGTAATAGGTGCAATATATGTAACTTTTATCCATTTTGCGTTTAAAGTTAACAACTTATCTTAATTTTTTTGTTAATTTGTTCACAATTTATTTCTTAATTTGCAATACTGACGTGTTATATTTCTTTTCGCAAATAATAAATGCGAGAAATATATCTGGAGGATTGCAAATGAGAACAAGACAACAGGACATCGGTGACCGCAACATTGTCGGAAAAAGAGTAGAACAGAGAAGAAAAGCTATCAATATGAAGCAGAAGGAGCTGTTAGAGCAGCTTAAGGTCAGGGGAGTTGAGCTGAATTCCTCCGGATTATCAAAGCTGGAAGGTCAGTTAAGGCGTGTAATGGATTACGAGCTTGTGGCCTTAGCCGATACCTTAGGTGTCAGCATAAACTGGCTTCTGGGCTTAGAGGATTAAGTTAATTTTTATTAAGCATTTATTATTGCGTATCAGGAGGTTTTGATTTGCTCGCAAAGAATATTAAATTATTCAGACTTTACAACGGATATACGCAAAAGCAGGTTGCGGATATCCTGAACATTGAGCGCTCTACCTATGCTTATTATGAGTCGGGCAAATCGGTACCGGATATTGAAACGATAATCAAGCTTGCAAGGCTTTATAATATCAGCATAGATTTCCTGCTCGGTAATTCCGATTATCTTAAGCAAAAATATGAGGAAGAGCAGAACGGCAAGCTGAAGGACAGTTCTGCCAATTATAACAGGTCTTCCGAGGATGGGGATAATGACAAGGAGCCTTCCGACGAAGGCGTTGAGGAGAAGGGAGCTTTGCCCTCTTCAATGGATGAGCTTGACGCTTACGAGCGTCAGTTGATTTCACTGTTCAGGCGATTAAAGGAGAAGCAGACGATTCTCAGCCTGCTTGAGGCCCTTGCGGAAAAAGGGGAAAATGAATAATCGAAATTAAGGGTGCCGTAAGGCTCCCTTTTCTTGTTTTATTTGCATGAAAAATCCGTTTTCAGGTCGCACGAAATTTCAGGTTATTTTTAATCGTTTAGTTTTTATAGCTGTTTACTGAGCAAACTATCTATTGAAAACACTGCCATATTATAGTACAATTTATTTAATACTAACGGACTATGTAAAGCGCAAATTGCGTAATAGTTTATGGCATGTTTAATGTTTATTTAAACCCGATATGTAAGTATTGGAGTAGAAAACGGATTTGCTAATATTTGTTATCTTGGAGGATATTAAACAATGGGATTGAGATTAAACTGTGGCTATCTTGACAGATTTGTAAGCTCTGCCGACATAAATGCTATAAAGGACAGAGTAGCAAAGGCGCATGAGCTTCTTCACACCGATTCGACCGACACCCTCGGTGCAGCATGGCGAGGCTGGGTAAAGCTTCCCGAAAACTATGACAAAGAGGAGTTCGCAAGGATAAAGGAAGCCGCAGTTAAGATACAGAATAATTCAGATGTATTAATAGTAATCGGCATCGGCGGCTCATATCTCGGCGCAAGAGCCGCAATAGAGTTTGTTAAATCAAAGAACTACAATCTGATAAAGAAGGACACTCCCGATGTGTCCTTTGCCGGCAATTCGATTTCTCCCGCAGAGCTTTCCGAGCTTCTGACAATCTGCAAGGAAAGAGATTTTGCGGTAAATGTAATATCAAAGTCCGGTACTACCACGGAGCCGGCAATTGCCTTCAGGCTGTTTAAGACCTTGCTTGAAAAGAAATACGGCGAAGGCGCTAAGGACAGGATTTTTGTCACTACCGATAAAGCAAAGGGTACCCTCAAATCCCTTGCGGACAGAGAGGGCTATCCGACCTTTGTCGTTCCCGACGATGTGGGCGGCAGGTACTCCGTGCTTACGGCTGTCGGCCTTCTGCCGCTGGCTGTTGCAGGCCTTGACATCGACGCCTTGATGCAGGGCGCCGCAGACGCTATGAAAAAATACGCAAACCCGGTGCTTTCAGAAAATGATTGCTACCGATATGCCGCAATCAGGAATGTGCTTTATGACAAGGGCAAATTTGTTGAAATGTTCGTCAGTTACGAGCCTGATTTCACTCTAATGAATGAGTGGCTCAAGCAGCTTTTCGGCGAGAGCGAGGGCAAGGACGGCAAGGGCATTTTCCCTGCCAGCGCAATATATTCCACAGACCTTCACTCACTCGGCCAGTATGTTCAGGACGGCAGAAGGTTTTTGTTTGAAACGGTAGTAGTATTCGACGAGCCGAAGGTCGACATCGAAATCCCCTTTGATGAGGAAAACCTTGATTCCCTTAACTTCTTAGCCGGCAAAACAATGTCCTATGTAAACCATAAGGCCTTTGAGGCGACTGTCCTTGCTCATTCCGACGGTATGGTACCGAACGTTGTTATCGAATGTCCGAAAATGGATGAGTACAATCTCGGCTATCTCATTTATTTCTTTGAAAAGGCCTGCGCAATGTCCGGTTATATTCTGGGCGTAAACCCCTTCGACCAGCCGGGAGTAGAGGACTATAAGCGCAATATGTTTGCGCTTCTTGAAAAGCCGGGCTATGAGGAGCTTACTAAGGAGCTGCTCGAAAGAATTAAGTCCGAATGCGCTCTGTAATTTGAGTTGACGAAAAAGCAATAAGAGGTGCTTGGCTTTTGCTTTTCCGTTGAATATATCCAATGACGAAAGGGAGTAGATCAAAATGATAAGCTTGATTTTAGGTTCAAAAGGCAGCGGCAAGACAAAGAAACTCCTTGACTTGCTTAATATTGCCATTGAATCGAGCGAAGGCAACGTTGTCTGCGTTGAAAAGACAAGCGCAATGAGTCACCAGGTAAATTATCGTGCCAGACTGGTTCTTACCGACGATTACGGCATTGAAGGCTTTGAGGCCTTCTATGGCTTCCTCGGAGGACTGTGTGCCGGCGATCATGATATAACTGATATTTTTGTTGACGCTACTTTAAGAATCGGTTCAAGAGATATGAACGAGCTTGCAGCTTTTCTTAAAAGGGTTGAAGAACTGTCAAAGAGCACCGAGACTAAATTCGTGTTCACAATTTCGGCTGATGCCGAAGCCATTCCCGCTGAAATTCTTGACAGCTTTGAGATTTTAGATTAGTACCATAGCTTTGATTGAAATTAAAATACTTTGCTGTATCTGCTGGTTTTAGCGGGTACAGCAAAGTTGAGTGTTTTTATGAATCCAAAAAAGGGGTTGTGTGTATATGCCGAATAATCCGCCGCTTGCTTCTGCAACATCTCTTGCATTGGATTTTCATGAGGTGCTTATGTCAAGCGCCTTCTTTTCGAGTGGGTTAAACGAAACAATCGTCTGCTATGATTTATTCTACCGACCAGCACCCGAAACAGGCGGGTTTTGCATTATGGCGGGTCTTGAACAGATTGTGAAGAATATTCTGAATTTTAAGCTCTCAGCCTCCGACCTCGAATGGCTTAAAGATAAGGGTCTTTCCGCTGATTTTCTTAAATACCTCGAAAGCTTTAAATTCAGCTGCGACATATATTCCGTCCCCGAGGGCACGCCTGTTTTCCCGGGCGAGCCGATAATGATGATTAAGGGCCCCGCCTCGCAGGCAAAGCTGATTGAATCCCTCATAATCTCCGCCGTCGGCAAGCAGATGCTTATCGCAACGAAGGCAAACCGTATGGCAAGGGCGGCTCACGGCAGGAAGGTAATCGAATGCGGAGCAAAGCGTGAAAACGGTCTTGAAGCGTCCCTATATGCCGCAAGGGCGGCCTATATCGGCGGCTGCAGCGGCACAACCTTTACCGCCGCAGCGAAGGAGTTTTCCATTCCCCTTTACGGCAGCATGACAAACAGCTGGATTCAGATGTTTGATACAGAGCTTGACGCATTCTGCGCCTATGCGAGGGCTTACCCGGATGACTGTGTATTGCTCATAGACACTTACGATGTACTGAATTCAGGTATAAAGAATGCAATTGAGGCCTTCAGACGTGAGATTGTCCCCCGTGGAAGCAGACCCAAGGGAGTCAGAATTGACAGCGGAGACCTGGCATATCTTTCGAAGAAGGTTCGGCGTATCCTCAACGACGAGGGCTTTCCGGACTGCGATATTATTGTATCCAATTCGCTGGACGAGCATATCATCAAGGACATGCTGCAAAACGGCGCAAGGGTAGACTGCTTTATGGCAGGCTCAAGGCTTGTTTCTTCCTCCTCAGCGCCCATTCTGCCGCTTGTATATAAGCTTGTGGCAGTTGAAGACAACGGCAGGCTCATTCCGAAGATAAAAATCTCCGAAAACGTTTCTAAAATCACAAATCCCGGTGCAAAGACTTTCTGGAGATTTTTCGACAGGGAGACGGGCAAGGCATTGGCAGATGTGCTTGCCCTCGAGCACGAAATCATCAATGACGACGAGCCCTATGAGCTTTTTGACCCCGACTTTGTCTGGAAGCGCAAAAATGTTCAGGACTTCGTGGCAAGAAAGATGCTTGTTCAGGTTTTCTCTAAGGGAGAACTTGTATACTCTCTGCCCACGGCCTCGGAAATCCGTGCCTACTGCGCCGACCAGATTGACTGCCTTTGGGAGGAGGTTCTCAGGTTCGAGAATCCGCATAAGTACTATGTCGACCTGTCACAGAAGCTCTGGGACTTAAAGCAGAGCCTGATTTCAAAATACAGCGGAGTCAAATACGGCTCTGCAAAGGGTGGTGAAGCATGAATAAAAAGAAACGCAGCTTTTCGCGCATCCCGATATATATCCTGACATTCGTTGTAGCCACCTCTGCCGCCTTTTTAAGCACGTATAACGACTCGAAGGATGTAAACAAATACGCAAACACCAATACTACCGTAACAGAAACCGAAACCGAAACGACTAAGGCTGAAATCTTAAAGGCTTCGTTTGTGGCGGTGGGCGACAACCTGATCCACTCCAAGCTTTATGAGCAGGCAAAGGAGAGGGCAGGCGGCAACGGCTATGACTTTAAAGCCCTGTATCAGAATGTGGCGGACGATATCAAAAACGCCGATATTGCCTCGATAAATCAGGAGACGATTATTGCCCCGAGCAAGCCGCCTTCTACATACCCGATGTTCAATTCGCCGCCGGAGCTGGGCAAAGAGGTTGTAAACATCGGCTTTGACATAATTAATATCGCCAACAATCACATGCTCGACAAGGGCGCCTCGGGCTTAAAGGAAGCCATTGAGTTCTGGCATGCGCAGGAGGGCGTACAGCTTACGGGCGCATATCTTAACGAGACTGAGATGCTCAAGCCCGAAACCATTACCCGTAACGGCATAGTTTTCGGCCTTGTGGGTATGACTGAGCTAACTAACGGCCTTTCCTTACCCTCAGGCTCCGAGCTGAGATACTTAAACACGGCAGATGTTACAAACATCAGGAAGAAAATCGAGCTGACAAAAGAGGTCGCTGATGTTGTTGTGGTGAATGTCCACTGGGGCAACGAGTATTCCACAAAGCCCTCCGACACTCAGAAGGCTCTTGCCAGAAAGCTTGTGGAGTGGGGTGCGGATGTTATTATCGGACATCATCCCCATGTGCTTCAGACTATCGAGCTTATCACAAAAATGGACGGCGGCACGGCGGTTGTTGCCTATTCGCTCGGCAATTTCGTGTCCATGCAGAACACAGGCCCGACAATGATTGGCGGTATGCTTAAGTTCAACGTGATTGTTGACAAGTCAGCAAAGCTTGTCACTGTGGAAGACGTAAAGCTCGAACCCCTTGTAATGCACCACAGGCAGAGTTATCTTAACGGCAGGCTCTACAAGCTCTCGCAGTACAGCGAGGAACTGGCCGCACAAAGCACCGCAAAGATTAAAACGCCTGCTTTCAGCATGGATTATATTAAAAAGCATGTTAAGAGCATAATACCCGAGGAATTCCTGAAGTTAAATTAAATAACCATAAGTTAAATTAAATAATATTATTTTCAGCAGACAGAATTGACCGTTCTCTGAACGGTCAATTTTTTCATACTTAAAGCAAAGATTGACATGTTAAAGCAACACTGATATACAGGAAATTTCTTGACTTGTAGGGGATATTTGGCTAAAATCGGTTTATCTTTTAGTAAAATAGGAGCAGATTATGAGCAAAAAAACCGTATTTTTGACAGGCGCATCGGGCAATATGGGTTTTGAGGGCTTTAAGCAGCTCTATGCCAACAGGAAAGAATTCACAATAGTGCTCCTTCTCAGGGACAGTGAGAAGAACAGAGAGATGTTTGCACCTTACCTGAATGACAGCAGTGTTAAGATCGTCTGGGGCGACCTTTGCGAATATGATGCAGTGCTGCAATGCGTAACAGGTTCGGATATCGTACTTCATGTGGGAGGACTGGTTTCTCCTGCCGCCGACTATTTCCCCTTAAAGACGCAGCAGGTCAATGTTACGGCAATGCAGAACATCGTTGACGCTGTCAAGGCACAGCCTGACCCCGACAGCATTAAGGTTGTCTATATCGGCACCGTCGCAGAGACCGGCGACCGCAATCCGCCCATTCACTGGGGCAGAACCGGCGACCCGATAAAAATCAGCGTCTACGACCACTATGCCATCAGCAAGGTCAAGGCAGAGAGGATCATTGCCGAGTCCGGTCTTAAATACTGGGTTTCCCTTCGTCAGTCGGGCATACTCTATGCGGGCATTCTCAATAACTATGACCCGATTATGTTCCATGTTCCGTTTAACGGCGTTCTCGAATGGGCAACGGTTGAGGATTCCGGCAGACTTCTTCTCAATGTCTGCAAGGACGATGTGCCCGAGGACTTCTGGCGCAGGTTCTACAATATCGGCAGCGGCGACGAGTACAGGCTTACAAACTATCAGTTTGAGGAGCTTCTTCTTGACGCAATCGGCCTGTCCGACCCCAAGAAGATTTTCGAGCCTAACTGGTTTGTGCTTCGCAACTTCCACGGTCAGTGGTATGCGGATTCCGACCTCCTTGAGGACTATCTGCATTTCCGTCATAACATTCCCGTCAAGGAGTATTTCAACAACCTTAAAAAGAACGTGCCTTCATATACTAAGTTAGCAAAAGTCGCTCCTCCCGCCCTTATTAAGCATTTCGGCATGAAGCCCCTTACAAAGAAGCCCATATACGGTACAATGAGTTGGATTGAAGATAACGATACGGACAGGATATCCGCCTTCTTCGGTTCAAGAAAGGCATGGGAGAATATTGGCTCATGGAAGGATATTGATTTGACTCCGCCGACAAAGGAGATTACATATCTTGACCACGGCTACGACGAAAGCAAGCCCACCTCAGAGCTTGATATCGAGGATATGAGGAAGGCGGCAGAGTTCAGGGGAGGAAAGTGCCTTTCAAAGAAGATGACAAAGGGCGACATGTTCACGCCTCTCAAATGGGAATCGGCAAGAGGAAACGTATTCGAAATGACACCGAATCTTGTTTTAAAGGGTGGTCACTGGTGCCCCGAAGAGCTGCCATGGCCGTGGGACTATGATACTGAGGCTAAGATTAACCCCTTCTTCGCTCAGGTCTGGTACCCGCTGCATGACAAGGATGAATACAACTATTACACCGAATCAATATTCAGAGGCATGGCTGGCTTTGAGCATTTAGTTTAATAATGAATTACCCCGCACATAGAGTGCGGGGTTTTTATGTGCGTATTTAAAAAGAAAGGCCACTCACTTGTGAGTGGCCTGAATTGTTATTTAGACATTTGCGTTTTTTACGGAATCAACTAATGCAGAGAAGAGATTTACGAAGGTTGAAGCAGCGTGCGGTCCGAGTGAGAGGGTTTCCTCGTAATGCTCTTCTGCCTCAAGCCACGGACCGTAATCGTTGTCGGGAACGATGTAGCCGACAGCGTCATTCATCTGTGAGCAGACAAGCAGGCGACGACCGCCAACCATATCAGCCATTTCCGGAAGCTCCCAGTCATAGCCGTTCCAGGCTTCATCAGCCGTCATGGTGCCGCCCCATGCAAGCTCGGGTGCGACTTCACCGGGCATAAGAGCAAAGGCGAATCCGTAATCATCGGTGCCGAGCTCAACATAAGACATCTCGGATACCATAGCTACGTCAAATGCTCCGGGGCCGGTTCTGACAGCAGTGTTGTTAACAAGGCCTGTTTTGCCTGCTGCAAGGAGGATGGGATTTTCAATCTTAATGAATATCTCCTGGGTCTTTATATTGAACAAAGGAGCAATCTCGTTCCAGACATTTGACTCGTCGAGGATAAGCTCGGAAAGTCTGTGTCCGTAAGCTGCGATAGCTTCGATGGCAGGAGTGTCTGCGGGAAGATCAAGGGGAGCTCTCTCTGTTGACATCGCAAGGTTTGCGCCAAGCATAAATGCCAGGTTGACATCCTTCTCCTGCTCGGAATAGGCATTCTTAAGGCCTTCCTCAAGGTAGTACATATAATCGGAGGTAGCCATGTCGTTGGACTGAGGCATACCTGTAAGGTGTGACGGGAAGTTTACTATATAGGTTTCGGTTGAGCCGTCTGCAGGAACAAACTTAAAGGTATTGAGGTTCGGGTCGAAAACTATGGGCTTTCTCTTATCCTTAATGTACTCAGAAGCATCTATGTCGGAATAATAGAGAGTACCGGGCTTTAAGTCCTCAACAGCGGCCTTTATGCACTCGACTGTCTTAGCAAAAAGGTTATCCATGTATTTCTTGGATTTGCCGTTCTCACGGAAGGCATCTCTGCCGAGAAGTACATTGAGGGGATTCTTTGTAAAGGCAGCAGCTATGTCGCCGCCAAGACCCTGAATATCAACCGCACTGTGAACATGTGTTGCGGCTATGTTGATGCTGACGATGTCATGCTCTGCGGCATAATCTGCAAGCAGCGCTCTGACAGCACGGACGTCTGTATTTGTGAAGCCTGAGCCGTCAAGTATTGCAAAGAGGGCGGTGCCTCTGCCGGAATTGTCATTAATTGCATAAACTCTTACTCTGAGGTCATCAAGATAGCCCTGAGATTTGAGCGGAGGATAGTGGAAGTAGCCGCCCATGTAGAAGTTCTCTTTCTGGAAGTCAAAGCCTTCTACAAGTGAAGCGGAGGCATAACCTACATTCCATACAGCCTCTTCAGCCGGCTCGGTAAGGAAGCTGTCCATGCCGTCATAGAAATTCTTGGTAACATAGTCTTCCTTGTTAACCCATGATGAGGGAACGGGAAGGAGAGTAACAACGCCCCTGAGAACGGTGTCCAATATGGAGTTAATCAGATTGTAGAACCACTTCTGAATACCCATAAAGCCGGCCATGTCCTTCCTGAATGCGTTGTCAAGGGACAAACCTGTTGTGGCCGGAACCGATACGGAAGGTTCTTCTTC
>JAAYOZ010000152.1 GCA_012520115.1 Clostridiales bacterium
AGCCGACTATAAGATTAAAAAGGAAGGGTCTGATTACGATGCTTGCGGCGGCCTTTCTGTTGTCCGGCAGCTCATGCTCAACGTGTCCGCAAAGCTCGTCGAACCTGAAGGGGTTTTCGTCCTCGACGGGGATTTTGTGCTTTCGGCAGGCTGACTGCTCCATAGCAGCTCTTATTACGCTGCCCGGAAAAGTGAGGATTTTAATTATTGCGTATAAATAAATCATGCTACGTCCGCCTTTCCTTCAAGGAATATCTGCTCTAAGGTCAGCTTTCCGTCCTTGTAGTCCTTCAGGACCGTTCTCTGCTTGTAGCCGAAGGCTTCGTACAGCTCCATAAGATTCTCGTAATTCTCGGTCTTTCCTGCGGCAAGGCAGATTATCGCATAGGTGTCGCCCATTTCGCCCATCAGATATTCGTACGAATCCATCTCTTCAAATTCGGTAAAGACCTTATTCATAGTGTCAAAGGCTGTGTTCACATCGCCCTTTAAAAGCTCGGCGATTGCCCTTTGCCTTAAGCACTCATAGCCGTACCTCGGGTTCAGCTCATATCCCTTGTTTGCGACGGCAATGGCAGAGTCAAGCTCGCCTGCGACTCTGAATGCGGCGGCCTCGACTGCATAGGGCGTGGGGTCCTCTGCATTGTACTTTTTAAGCTCCTCTACGCTGCTTAATGCCTTATCCTTTTCGCCTGATTTCGCATAGGCAAAGGCCAGGTTATGGCCGTAAAGCCAGTAGGCCTCGGGCACAAGCGCCTTAGTATCCTCAAGGGCGGCTATCTGCACGTCAAAGCCCTGACCGCTGACAAAGGCGATATAATACTTGTATGTGCTTGCGGCAGCCTGCCTGAATATTGCTCCGTTCTTGGTCTCGCCCTCTGACGGAGTATTCTTCATCTCATCAAGCTTTGCGGCAAGCTCCTCATAGGGGATTTCTTCGGGCACGAGGGAAAGGCTGTTATAGATTATGGAGTAGGCCTTTTGCAGGTTTGCGGTAAATTCGGCGGCTTGGGCCTTCAGATTCTTTACGTTTCTGAGCAGGGGGTTTTTAAGCTGCCTCTCAGTGAAATAGGTCGTAATATACGATTCCACATCCGTCACATAGCCGTTTTCATAGAGCAATTTAACGAGCTTTGCTTTAAGGATGCTTGACTGAGGGACGAATTTTGCGAAGACATATCCCTTTGCCGCTTTTTCGCTTGAATTAAGGCTTTCGTAATTCTTTATAGCAGAGGCATAGTGCTGAATGGCAGAGTCGATTTTGTTCTCTCTTACAGCCTTGTCGCCCTCTGCCAGCTCGAGAAATGCGGGATAGCTGCCGAGAAACAGGATAATGCTTATGAAGGCGGCAAAGATTGAAAGCACCTTAAACAAGCTCGAAACAAAAGGCACACGTTTATTAATCATTTCCTCACGGCACCTTGAGCAGTACTCGTAGTCCTCGGAAATGCTTAAATCACGTTCCCTCTTGCCGCAGCGCACGCAAAGGTCTTCCTCCGCCACGTCTTCTGGGGAATCATTATCCTCCGTTTCCTCGGCTTCGGGGGCGTCTGAATCCAGCGTATCGGGAGATTCTGCGTCCTCCTCTTCGGCTTCCTTCAGGGTTTTATCGTACTCCTCCTGAAAGAGCTTTGCGAGGTTTTCGAGCTCCTCCCTTTCGTCCTCGGCGGGGGGAATATCGGGCGAATCGTCTGCGCTCTCGACGGCAGCTTCCCTGCCCTCATCATCTGAAGGCGGGGTATTCTTCTGCTCGTCTTGGTTGAGCTCTATATCTTCATTGCCGGATTGTCCGTTTTTTTCAAAATCAGATTGGGCCAAAGCTTTTCCTCCTAAATATCTGTTTGCCTTGCCTTTGAAGCCGAAAAAGAACAAAGGCAAGGCTTTATTATCTTATACTTTTAACTCGCTCAAATCAAGGATTATCCGATTTTTTGCCGTTTAATCATTTTCCTCCTGAGCTTTTTTGAGATGCTCTTCGGGAATGGCCTCACCGTGCTTTACAAGGCTTATGAACAGTACCGACAACAAGAAGGCAACCGGGCAGTAAACAAAGAGTGAGAGGTATGTGCCGGTGACCATTCTTACCATGCCGTAGAGTATCGGAGCGGCAATCTGTGCGGAGAATGTGGCGGTGTAGTAATAGCCCGTGAAGGTGCCTATTCTTTCGACGCCGCCGATTTCAAGCACAAGCGGGAGTGTATTTACGGTTATCATCATATTGGCTGCACCGCCGAATATGAGCGCAAGCCAGACGACCCAGTTCTGACCGGTCAGAAGGTTGACTACAAGGTACAATACGAAAACGCCCATGAATATGGACAGACCCGTGAGTATGGTTTTTTTTCTGCCGTATTTCTTGCCGAGCTTGCCTGCGGGAATAGCCATTGCCATTGAGCAAAGGGCAAATATGGCCATCATAAAGGTCGCTTCCGAGGTTGTTTTGCCTAAGATTTCTGCGGCAAAGAGTGCAAAGAAGGTGGTTATGGCGTTTGCCGAGCAGAACAGGAAGAAAAGTCCCAAGAGCATGAAGATAAGGCTCTTTCTTTCTGCGCCGGTGAGTTTGAGCTCCTTTAAGTGCTTTTTGGCCTCAGCCTTAAGCTTTGCTTCCTCTGCCGCCATATTGGCATCTGCCTTGGCTTTGAGTCTGCTGTCCGGCTCCTTTACGAAGAAGAACAGCACAAGGGTGCAGATTATCATTACAACGGAGCCTAAGAGGAAGACATAAGGATATGTCTGCTGCTCCGTGAAATTATCCTTGCCGTAAACAGCTGTGAAAATCATTGTAAATATCGTGCCCGCAATCATACCGATAAGGCTGCCTACACCGCCGCAGAGGTTGATAACCGCATTGCCTTCGCTGCGAAGCTCGGGGGGCGTAAGGTCGGGCATCAATGCAACAACAGGGGCTCGCCACGTGGACATTACAAAGACAAAGAGTATGACGCAGACCATTAAGGCGGGAAGGTTATTGAACTGGACAAACATCCACGGGATAAGGGCAAACAGAAGTGCGGAAATGGGTGCGCCTATTAAAATATACGGGCGCCTTTTACCGAATCTGGTGCGGGTTCTGTCTGACAGCTTGCCCAGAGCCGGCTGGAAGATAACGCCGAATATGTTGTCGAAGGTCATTATTATGCCTATGAACAGCGGCACAAGGGTAAAGCCCGAAGCGGTTTCAATTTTTTCTCCCTGAGCCTCAAGAAGTTTAAGAAGGAAGGGGAAACGTTGAGCAAGCGAGGCGCTCCACTGGGCAATCAATGCTGATTTGGACAGCATTTCGTTCAGAAT
>JAAYOZ010000153.1 GCA_012520115.1 Clostridiales bacterium
CTATTCGCAGAAAAATCAATAAAACACTATGGGGAGGTTAAGGTATGTCTAAGCAGGATATGATAGAGGTTGAGGGTAAGGTCGTAGAGGCTCTTCCGAACGCAACCTTTCAAGTAGAGCTTGAGAACGGGCGCAGAATTCTTGCCCACATTTCCGGTAAGCTGAGAATGAACTTCATCCGCATTCTCCCCGGGGACAGTGTCACTATTGAAATGTCGCCCTATGATCTCACCCGAGGACGCATAATCTGGCGTTCAAAGTAGCGAACAGCTAAATTAAGGAGGTAGTAGAATGAAAGTCAGACCTTCTGTAAAGAAAATTTGCGAGAAGTGCAAAATCATCAAGCGCAAGGGACGAGTAATGGTTATCTGCGAAAATCCCAAGCACAAGCAGCGTCAGGGATAATCCCTGCACAGGTATTGATATGTTAATGGAGGTGCATCTGACAAATGGCACGTATATCCGGCGTTGACCTGCCAAGAGATAAGAGAATAGAAGTTGCTCTTACCTATATTTTCGGCATTGGCCCTAAAGTAGCAGGCGACATTATAAAGGCAACCGGAATTAATCCGGACACAAGAGTTAAAGATTTAACCGAGGATGATGTTTCCAAGCTTCGTGAGTACATCGACCACAATGTAAAGGTTGAAGGTGACCTCAGGCGTGAAACAGCATTCGATATCAAGAGATTGGTCGAAATCGGCTGTTACAGGGGCGTACGCCACCGTAAGGGTCTGCCCGTAAGAGGCCAGCGTTCAAAGACAAACGCTCGCACCCGCAAGGGACCCAAGAAGACCATCGCTAACAAGAAGAAGTAAGGAGGTAAGAGTGTGGCTGCAAAAGGTACAGCAAAAAAAGGCACAGCAACCCGCAGACGTCGTGATAAGAAGAATGTCGAACGTGGCGCTGCTCATATCCAGTCGACCTTCAACAATACGATTGTAACAATAACCGATTTACAGGGAAATGCTGTTGCATGGTCAAGCTCAGGCCAGAACGGCTTTAAGGGCTCAAGAAAGTCCACTCCCTTTGCCGCACAGAATGCCGCAGAGGCCGCTGCAAAGGCCGCTATGGAATCAGGTATGAAGACTGTTGAGGTTTACGTTAAGGGCCCGGGCGCAGGTCGTGAGGCAGCAATCAGAGCATTGCAGACAGCAGGACTTGAGATTAGCCTTATTAAGGACGTTACTCCTATTCCTCACAATGGCTGCCGTCCGCCAAAAAGAAGACGCGTATAACCAAAACAGGAGGTGTTTTAACAGATGTCAAGATATACTGGAGCAGTATGCAAATTATGCCGTCGTGAAGGCAAGAAGCTCTTTTTAAAGGGCGACAGATGCTACTCAAACAAGTGCTCCGTTGAAATAAGAAACTATGCTCCCGGTCAGCATGGCCAGAGCAGGAAAAAGTCTTCCGAATACGGAATTCAGCTCAGAGCCAAGCAGCAGGCAAGGCGTTACTACGGTCTCAGCGAAAGCCAGTTCCATAAGTACTTCTTAATGGCTGAGAAGAGCAATGCCATCACAGGCGAAAAACTTTTACAGATATGCGAAAGCCGCCTCGACAACGTTGTCTACTCCGCAGGCTGGGCTAACTCCCGTGCAGAAGCAAGGCAGCTTGTAACTCACGGCCACTTCACCGTAAACGGTGCCAAGGTTGATATTCCTTCCTACCTTTGCAAGGAAGGCGATGTGGTCGCTATAAAGAAGAGCAGCCTTGATTCCGAAAAGTTCAAAGCCTTGCTTGAAGCTGATTCAAGGGTCATACCTGTATGGATAGAAAAGTCAGCTGAAGGCACCGAAGCTAAGATAGCTAAGCTTCCCGAGCGTGACCAGATCGAGCTTGATGTTCAGGAAACTCTCATTGTTGAGTACTACTCAAAATAAGAGCCCTTGAATGAAAGCGTGAGCATCTTTTGCCTTGTCCGGCATGCAGTGTTTTGTCTAAGACAGGTAAAATCTGTCAAAGCTTATTAAGAAAATCACTTTTCCGGACGGCAGATGCGGTTAAAAGCATGAATTGTGCTTTTAATTAATTCCTTAAAAGGAGGGTTTTGAATGATTAGTATTGAGAAGCCCAGAATTGAAACTGTTGAGCTTAGTGAAGACGGTACTCATTCCGCCTTTGTGGTAGAGCCTCTTGAGAGAGGCTACGGCACAACTTTGGGAAACAGTCTTCGCCGAGTTCTTTTGTCCTCGTTGCAGGGTTATGCAATAACTTCCATTAAGATAGACGGAATTCTCCACGAGTTTTCCACAATCGAGGGAGTTAAAGAGGACGTAACAGAAATCGTCCTGAATTTAAAGAGCGTTATTTTAAAGATACACGGCTCCGGCCCCAAGACCATGTATGTGGATAAGCAGGGCCCCGGAATACTGACCGCCGGCGATATTCAGGCTGATTCGGAGGTTGAAATCATCAACCCGGAGATGCCCATTGCCACACTTAACGCTGACGCCCATGTCCGCATGGAGCTTACAGCCGATGTCGGCAGAGGCTATGTTTCTGCAGAGCGCAATAAGGCTATCCTTGAGCCGGCAATCGGAGTTATTGCAATAGACTCAATATACACACCCGTTACAAAAGTCAACTATACGGTAGAAAACACACGTGTCGGTCACATAACCGACTATGATAAGCTCAGGCTTGAAGTGTGGACAAACGGAACAATCACCGCTAAAGACGCCGTTTCGTTTGCTGCCAAGTTCCTCAACGAACATCTCAATCTCTTCATAGACCTGTCTGACGAAGCGGGCAATGCAGAGATAATGGTGGTCAAGGACGACAATGGCAAAGAGCAGATTCTTGAGATGACCGTTGATGAGCTTGACCTGTCGGTACGCTCCTATAACTGTTTAAAGAGAGCCAATATCCACAAGGTAGAGGACCTCATAAACAAGACAGAGGAAGAAATGATGCGGGTGCGGAATTTGGGCAGAAAGTCGCTTGATGAGGTTGTAACAAAGCTTAACGCATTGGGCCTTTCGCTTCGCCGTGAGGACTATTAACAGAGAAATTAACCGCATGATGTAAAGGAGTGATTTTATGCCAGGATCCAGAAAGCTCGGCAGACCCACAGATCATCGCAAGGCAATGCTTAAGGCCATGGTAACTTATCTTTTGGAGAACGGAAGAATCGAAACAACCGTGACAAGAGCTAAAGAAGTCCGTGCAATGGCTGAGAAGATGATAACCCTTGCAAAGGTTGACAGTCTGCACAATAAAAGGCAGGCCTTGGCGTATGTTACTAAGGAATCGGTCGTCAAAAAGCTCTTTGACGAAATCGGTCCTAAGTACAAGGATGTAAACGGCGGCTATGTCCGCATAATCAAGACCGGCCCCCGTCGTGGCGACGCAGCCGAAATGGCTATTATCGAGCTTGTTTAATCAATACAAACTATTAAAGGGAGCATAACGCTCCCTTTTTTGTTTGCCTGAAACACACATTAAGATTAACCCCACTCCCGCCCCCGCCGCACGCCATGCACGTACTTTATCGCATACCACGCCCAAAGCCGCCCACGTTCCGCCGATTGTGTCGTCCCGCCGTCCCGTTTCGATGGGACCCGGAGTATATTTGCCTACTGATTTTCCGCTTTGATTTCCGTCAAGCCGTATTTCTGTGCAAAGCAGAAATAAGTAAAGGATATAAGTACTCCGACCGTGCCGTATATTGCATCAACAATATCCACGGTATTAATGAAGCCCAATAATGTCTCGCAGATGAAATTCGCCGCAATCAGAAACGCCCCCAAAGCGGCAATATAACGGAATTTCACGCCGGAGGTCTGCCACCATGAGCCGATTACGAGGTATGCCATAAGGCTAATTGAGAAGTTCGTTATATGGTAAGTAATCTCCGGGGTTATCACAACAATACTGTCATTAAAAGCATTTATCCACCGCAAGAGCGAAAGCAGCAAGCCGAAGCAAAGTAATAATATCTGGCCAATCTTGAATGCCCTTTTCAGATTGTACTTTGTTTTCAAAAATACCCCTCCGTGAAAAGAATCAAAGTGAATGCAGCTTTGCAAATAATACTGTCGTAATTATCAGCAAAACTCAGCTTCCGATTTAATATTACATACCGATCTTGCCTCATGTCAATATCCCTCCACTCACGCCCGGCGGTATTGCCTCGGCCGCCTCGCACGCCACGCACCGTTCTCCGCCCCAGACCCCGCAACGGCATAGCCTCTCTTCGCACGCACCGCCCCCGCCTCGCCGACTGTGTTGTCCCGCCGCCCACGTTCCGCCGATTGTGTCGTCCCGCCGCTCGCCGCAGCAAAAAAAGGCGGGGTTTACCGCCTCTCTATGTACGCATCCA
>JAAYOZ010000154.1 GCA_012520115.1 Clostridiales bacterium
CCATGCGCTTTGTTGACGCCCTTGTGCTTGTCAACGGAGAGATTGAAACCGACATCGACGGCTCTCAGATCAGCGCAAGAGCCTACGGCATGAGCATGAAGACGATTGCGGACTATGCAAGGGGCTATGACGACGGCAGCTTTATGAACCGCCCGACCCTGATTGAAGGCTCATATCCCACGGAGAAGAATCAGTGCCTTGTTGACGCAAGTAAGCTGTCAACCCCCGAAAGCTACAAAATAGGCAACAAAATCACCTTAACGGGCGACAGGCAGAACATTGAAGGCAAGCTGAACACCACAGAATTTGAGATTGTGGGTATTATCCGCTCACCCTATTACCTGTCCTTCGAGCGCGGCAATACGACCATCGGCAGCGGTAAGATAGGCACCTTCATTATCATCCCGGACGAAGTCTTCAATACCGACTATTATTCGGAGATTTATGCATCCGTCAGAGGCTCGAACAACTATGAACCCTTCTCAGACGAATACTTCGATTACATACAGCCCGTTGCAGATTCAATAAGCAACATAGCGGGGGACCGTCTTACCGCAAGGGCAAATTTCCTTTTAAGCGACCTGCCCACAAAGATTAACGACGGAAAGAAGACCTTAGAGGAAAAGAAGCAGCAGCTAAATGAGGAGTTAGGCGTACATAAGCAGAACCTTGAAACTCTTAAGGACCTTATAGATAACGGAAGCGCCAGAATTGCCGAGGCTTGGGCTACATTTGAAGCTCAGTTCGGTCCTAAGGAAGAACTGCTCGGCAGCAATCAGGAAAAATACAATCAGTTTATAAGCCAGTACAATGAGGGCACAATCAAGCTGGCTGAAGCAGAGAATGAATTCTACGAGAAAAAACAGCTCTATAACATAAAGAAAGCGCAATTTGATGAGGCCGAGGTAAAGCTAAAAGATAACAAAGAGAAATTCGAATCGGCTAAGACAGCAATTTCAACCATTAATTCTCTTATCAGTACTGCGGAAACCGTTATGTCAACACTTGAGGCAACTCAGAACTCCGCAGTGGAGCAGGAGCAGATCAAGGCAGTCATAGGCGTATTGAAGGATGTATATCCGTCGCTGTATGATTCCATTGTAAACCTGACCGCACAGGGCATGATGGGCGCTGCGATAGCAACAATCAAGCCATATATAGACGAGCAGAAAACAAAGCTCGCCGCAAGAGAGACTGAGCTTAAAAACGCTCAGGTGCAGATTGCTGCGGCAGAAATTGAGTTGGAGCAAAACAGAGTGGCGCTGGCAAACGCAGACAGTGAGCTTAAATCGGCAGAGAGACAGCTCGAAACCGAAAGAAACAAGCTTGAAAGCAGCTTCAGCACATTGCTCGCTCAGGGCTCAAGCTTAACTGCGAATCAGCTGCTTTTGCTGCAGACCAAGCTCGAAGCCAGACAGCAGATTACAAATCTTGAGCTTGCTGTTCAGAATGCACCGGAAAACTATGAAAAGCTGAAGACCGAGATTGAAAAGGCCGAGGCAAAATATACAAAAGAAATCGCAAACGCCGAGTATGACCTTCAGGAAGCGGAGAATATGCTCGAGACTATTCCAAAGGCAAAATGGAATGTCTATAACCGCAATGACACTCCCGGCTATAAGGGATACGGCGAATCCGCACAGAACATGAGAAATCTTGCAAACGTGTTCCCGATATTCTTCATAGTAGTTGCAGTCCTCATCTGCCTTACCACAATGACAAGGCTTGTTGAGGAAGAACGCACCCAGATGGGTATTCTTCTTGCCCTCGGCTACACCGAGAAGAACATAATGATGAAGTATGTTCTCTATGCGTCAACTGCAAGCATATTTGGTTCGGGCATAGGTATTTTGTCGGGTATCTATATTTTCCCGATGGCCATAATCAAGGCCTACGGAATCATGTACACCCTTCCGCCGCTCAAAATAACCTTCCCCGTATTCACGATAGTCATATCCGCCCTTATCGGCACGGTCTCCACCATTTTCGCAACATATCTTGCCTGCCGAAAGGACCTTGTAACAAAGCCCGCACAGCTTATGCGTCCCAAGGCTCCGAAGGCAGGACGCAGGGTATTCTTAGAGAAGATTCCAGTAATCTGGAGCAAGCTCAGCTTCTTATCAAAGGTTACGGTCAGAAACATCCTCAGAAATCGCCAGAGGTTCTATATGACCGTTATAGGAATCGCCGGCTGTACCGCTCTGCTTGTTGCCGGTTCGGGACTGTACCACTCCGTCAGCTCCATTATGGACAAGCAGTATAAAGACGGCGGTATATCGGACTACGATTTCCAGGTGGTATTTGACAATCCCCAGACTCCCGGCAGAGTCGCTTTATTCAACGACTTTGAAGGCGACCAGAGAATCGAGTCAATGATGCTCACCTCCATGTCCTCCGTCTACGGCACATCCGAAAACTCTGATATGGTTCACGACGTTTACCTCTTTGTGCCGGACATCCCTGCGGAGCTGGGCAACTATGTAAGGCTTGTAAACGCCAAGAACAAGAGCGAATACCTAAGTCTTTCCGACGAGGGCGCTCTTATCACCGAAAAGTTCGCCCGTGACACTAATATCAAGGTCGGCGACAAAGCGGTTATCAACACCGTCGACGGCAGAACCGTGGAAATCCCCGTTGTCGGAATCGTTGAAAACTATACCTTCCATTATGTATACCTGACCCCGACCTTGTACAAGTCAATCTTCAATGAGACACCGGAGTTCTCTTACGCAATAGGCAGATTCTCAGACGCTGTCAGTGATGAGGCCGCCCTTGCCAACGAGGGCGAAAGCACTCAGAAGACAATGCTTGCCACGGATATAATGAAGCACGACACGATTAAGTCCATGGCCTTTATGACCGACACGGCAAAGAGCTTTGAAGAAATCGTATCTGCTCTGCTCATAGTCGTCTATGTAGTAATGGGCTCCGCCGCAACCCTTGCACTCATAGTTCTGTACAACCTTTCCAACATCAACATCAATGAAAGAATCAGGGAGCTTGCATCCATTAAGGTTCTCGGCTTCTTTGACAGAGAGGTTTCTGCCTATATTTACAGGGAGAACATGGTTCTCACCCTGCTGGGCATATTCTTCGGTCTTATCTCCGGAGTATTTATGCACAAGGTGGTTATAAACATAGCCGAGGTCGATGCGGTTATGTTCGCCCGTGATACGACAGTCTTTAATTTACTCTTCGCCGTAATCGTAACCGGCCTGTTCGCCTTCATAATCAATATGATAATGCACAGGAAGATGAAGGCCATCAATATGGCGGACTCTCTTAAGTCGGTAGAATAACAAAAACACTAAAAAGAAGACCACACCGAAGGCCAACGCCTTTTGTGTGGTCTTTATATTTGTCCGCAATTACTACTTAATCAGGCAGTGAAGATACTCGGTAGTGCAATATTCGGCGGAGCAATGCTTATTCTTTGCGGCCTTAAAACGCTTGTAGGTCTTTTTAAAGCAGCTGTATGTACCGTACCTTGACATTATCTCCTTTAATGTATCAAGGCGCATTAGCCCCTCGTTGTTGTAGCTTACGAAAATATACTTAAAATCCGCATTGGCCAACAGATTGTCAAAGGCGTCAAACACCCTCTTTTTAGAGCAGAAGGCGCTCTTCTGCCTTGCATAGTTCCTCATCCCCGTCGCCTCTTAAAACGGGATTGTCATACCTTGCGATTGTTTCTAACACATGGTAATTAGAGCAATACTGCCTTACATTATACTGCGGGTCAAGGTACAGAACATCTCCCGAAATCTTTTTGACAAGCACGTTTATGTCCTCGTTATAGACTTTGCCCCTCGGCCCGTCAATTACGGGCAGCAGCTCAAGCTCAAAATCCTTTAGTGCGGTCTTTTTGGTTTCCTTCAGAAAAGCCCCGTAAACCGAGGCTGTGTTTGCGTATTTGTCTATGGAATTTATGAGGCTCGCAAGGAAGTAATAGTATAATGACTCGTCGATTTCACCTGTGCTATATAGCCGCTCAAGCTCCGAACGCATAGCATCGCAGCGCATGCCGTTGCTGTCGGTAAAATAGTTTCGCCCGCAGCCCGAGCCGAGACAGTAATTATTATAAACAAAGCCCTCAATGCCCGCTAAAGAGTTAAGCTTATTAAGCAGCGCATCGCTATGAATCGGAGGGCTGTTCTCGATTAAATGCTTGTTTAAAACAAAGCTGAAATACTGAATGTCGTTCGAGATAACATGGCAGCTGCCATGTTATCTCGAACGACATTCAGTATTTCAGCTTTGTTTTAAACAAGCATTTAATCGAG
>JAAYOZ010000155.1 GCA_012520115.1 Clostridiales bacterium
AAATTTGGAATTTACTGAAGAAAAATTAGTACAAATTGCCATAAAAAGGTAGCTTGTGTTTAATGCCGACAAAATGATAATCTGAATGTTCTTCTGAGCGTTTGAATGCGCCTGACTATTGACGAAACAGCTGATTATGATACAATAATATAGTTATGAATATGGTTTTCGCATGGTTTAATTTGCTTTAATAAGAATGTTTAGCTAATATATGTGAAAATTAATACAGTGATTGACACGCAATTTCGTTTGGAGGAGAGTATGAATCTTATAGCCCCTTCAATTTTATCCTGTGATTTTTCAAAAATAGGCGAAGAGGTAGAGAGCTGTCAAAAGGCGGGAGCGGATTTGCTCCATGTGGATGTCATGGACGGCTGCTTTGTGCGCAATATTACCATTGGCCCGCCGGTTGTCAAGGCAATCAGGGCCTGCACCCCCTTGACCCTTGACGTGCATCTTATGATAGATAAGCCCCTTCGCTATATCCCGCAGTTTCTTGATGCGGGCGCAGATATAATAACCTTCCATGTGGAGGCAGGCTCCCCGGTAGATGAGGTTATTTCGCTCATAAAAAAAGCCGGCAAAACTGCCGGTATCGCCATTTCGCCGAACACCCCGTACGAAGTTGTGCTGCCTTATCTTAATGAAATCGGTATGGTGCTCGTCATGAGCGTGGAGCCTGGCTTCGGCGGCCAGTGCTTCTGTCCCTTTGTCTTGCCGAAGGTTGAGGCACTCAGAGCGGAAATTGAAAATCGGGGCTTAAATGTTGCTATTGAAATCGACGGCGGCATTAACGACGAGACGATTGCGGACGCAAAAAAAGCCGGTGCAAATGTCTTTGTTTCCGGCAGCTTCATTTTTAAGTCAAACGACAGAAAAGCTGCGATAGAGAAACTCAGAGCAATCGCAAACGGCTGATGCTTCTTTAATATTCAATTAACAGGAACCTATATCATTTACTGCAAAGGGGCCCGCAAGCTTCTTCCAGTACTCTCTTGTCAGGCTGACGATGCTCGGGCTTGAGTCCTTGAGCTCGCCGTATTCGCAGACAACGGCCTCAATTCTTTTTTGCTGAGAAGTTTCGGGGAAGACAAGCAGCCTGTAAACGTCGTTTTTGCCGTACAGCTCGCTTTTGGCGTTATTGATTTTTCCTATTAGCTGCCTTGACAAATCAATAACCCCGTTAATGTCGGAAAACTCACAAATAACCGGGGCAAATTCCTTCTTTATTAAAAGCCTTGAAGTGTGTTTTTCGGATGATTTCTGAAGTACGGTGAAATATATCGTACAGCCGCCCTTGTTTGAGGGAACAGCCTCGATAAGCATTTTTTCGGATAGGTTTATTTCTTTACCGAGAGTTTGCCTTGCTTCGTCAAGTATTGTCCACAGCACGCGTCTTGTTTCAATGTTTGAATAGTCCAAATCCTCGTATGTAATCTGCAGCTCATCCATATCTTCATCCGACAGTTCCACAGCGATTCTGAAATCGTCATGTGCCTCAATTCTCATATAAGCCGCCACCTCTTTTTGACAAATACTGTGTGTTACTGAAGCCGTGTAAACATACATAGATATACTATTATATTATGCGGACCATAGTATTTATGCAATAATAAAAAACTGGAAAGCGAAGTGAGAGCCTTGGACAAGCCAAAGGCTTCCGATAAAAAAAGGGAAACATTCATAATGGACGCCCTCGCCATGCTCGCAGCTATGGCTGTGCTGGCGTGGTATTATTACGGCGAAAGGGCCTTGAGATTAATACTCTTTTCCGCCCTGACCGCTCTTTTGCTGGACTGGTTCGGCAATTCCATACTCAATAAAAAACAGGCCGCAGACCCTCTGTATGCGGTATTCACGGGAGCGGCCATAGCCCTGCTGCTGCCGGCATCCTCGCCTTACTGGCTGCCCGTTATAGGCAGCTCCTTTGCCATAATCGCCGCAAAGCTGCCCTTCGGCTCTAAGGACGACCTGCCCTTTATACCCGTTGCTGCGGGCATCGCTTTCCTTTGCATTTCATTCCCCGATATGGTTTTCTCTTATCCCGCAATTCATCAGGGGGCAGAGGTTGCGGTCTACGGCTCTGAGGGCTTCACAGCCGCTACATCCATTGCCCAGATGCTTTCAAAAAACAACTCTATAAATGTCAGCGTAATAGGATATCTCAATATCTTGACGGGAGCAGTTCCATCGCCCATGGGCACAGGCTCGCTATTGCTCATGGCGGGAATCATGCTCTATATGTTTTTAAGAAATCCGAAGCTCTTTATTTCCAGCGCAGGCTTTATAGTCACCTGTGCGGTCTTCGCCGTTCTGTTCCCGAGGGTCATTACCGGCAGGCGGATTTCACTGCTTATGGAGATTTCGTCGGGAATGCTGCTTTTTACTGCAATTTTCTTAGTCCCGCAGAAAACTCTGAGGCTTAAAAGCCCCACAGTCAGACTCTTTTACGGCATGGGTACCGGAGCTGTCTGCATGCTGCTGAGATATTTCGGCGCCTATGAGGAGAGCGCCTGCTTTGCGGTTATGATTATGAACGGCGTTATTGCCGCCATGACCGCCCAAAGGCCCGCAAGGCGAAAGGCAAAGCCGCTGCCGGATATTGAAGAAACAGAAGCCGCAGTCTCCGAAAGGGGTGTGGCCTATGAATAATCATAACAATGCGCCCGTAAAAAGGGGACTGTATTACAGGGCATTTTTCAGAAATCCCGTGCTTGTGGAGGCAGTGGGATTAAGCTCCGTAGCCGCAATAGCCGATTCTTCCGAATCAGCACTCTATCTTGCGGTTGTAACCATGGGACTGCTTATTATAACAGAGGCACTGACCTCACTATTTTTAAAACGCCTGCCCGCATGGATAAGAATAGGCATATATCTGCTTATCGGCACCCTTGTGGTAACCCCCTTTGTGGTCATCGTGCAAAAGGTAAGTTCCTTAAGCCTGAATCTGTTCCTGCCCCTTGCGGCGGTAAATTCGATTATAGTCCTGCACTGCGAGCGTGCCGCCATAAGACACAATCTCAAGGGCGCACTCAGGGACGCCTTTGCCGCCTCCTTCGGCTACGGCGTTGTGGCTATATTGACGGGTATAATCCGTGAGTTTTTAGGAGCAGGTACGGTTTTCGGCATTGATACGGGAGCAAAAATAAATCTCACCGGAATGCTCATGCCCTTCGGCGGCTTTCTGGTGCTGGGCTTCCTTGCGGCGGCCCTCTCCCGCAACCTCAATAAAATCTATGAGGGCAGGAAGAGCGAAAACTCCTTTGACATGTCTGCTGTTGAGGACACAACCGTCTTTGCCCTGATGATAGCAAATGCGAAGTATATATTGGCTCAGATATTAGGGCTTAAAAGCAATAAGCGTAATAAGCCAATTAAAAAGAAGCCTAAAGCCGCTCCGGTTAAAAGAGCAAAGCCCGATAAGGAAGGTGCTGCGGCCGCAGCGGGCATGGGCGCAGCCGCAGGCGCATCTCACGAAGCTGACGAAAATGCACAGGGCGGCACTCAGGCAGATACTTTAAGCCAGACTGAGGAAGGCAAGGGTATTGAAGCCTCCGGAACAAAGCCTGAAGATGAACGGCAGACGAGACCCGCCAGCACACTGCCGATAGTAATGTCTCAGGCAAGAGCGAACACCGAATCAAACGTCAGCCTTGACTTTGACGAAATACTGAAGGAATTGTCCGAGTTCAACGCAAGGAGAAACAGTGACAAGACCGAAGACGACAAGACGGGAGGGGAGTAAATGAGTGCTATTTTTGATATGATTACCATGGCGCTTTATACCTGCCTTCTCAGAAACGTCATCTTTACAGGCGGCTTCGGAGCAACCGAGTCAGTCAGAATGGCCGCAAAGCCGAAATACCTCTTCCATACCTCCGGCTTTATTGTGTATTTCTCCGTGCTGGTTGCTCTTATCTGCAGAACGGTCGATATAATCCCCGCAATCAGGAATTCGAGCATAATAATCCACGCAATCGTCTATACCCTTGTGCTTTTCAGCCTGTATATCGCAACCTGCGTCGGCATAAAGACGGTCTTTAAGACCGATGAGAAGCTCATAAAGCGGGTGGGCGTTGCGGCGCTGAATACCCTTGTCATGTCCGTGCCGTTTATTAATCGGCTGTCCGCATCCACAGTGCCCGATTCGCTGGGACTCGGCATAGGCGCTGGCCTTGCCTACATTATTGCGGTCAGCCTTATAAATGTCGGATTAAGATATATTTCAAGAAGCCGCTCTATTCCCGATGCTTTTAAGGGCGTTCCGGCAGTCCTGATTTACGTTGCACTGCTCTCCATGGCCTTTACGGGCATTTCCGGCAAAGCCCTTTCCCTGTAAATGTGAATAAATTGCAAAATATAGTATTTTGTTACGTACATGCTTGTTTTAATTTTCAAAATATGTTATTATCTTAGGGATAAAAAAGCAACCTTTTGGTAGTTAGGAGGAGCAAAATGTCCAAGCGATTCTTAAAGTCATTATCCGCTTTTGTTGTAATCGCAATTTTCTTTTCTGTCTTCAGCATTAACATAGCACCGACCATTATCGGTTCCGCCGTGCAGGAGAATGTTGCTGCAAATGCGGGTGGAGGCGTTGTAGAAGACGCCGAGGTTCCCGCAGCCGACGAAACGAAGCCGGTCGCTGAAGAGGAAAAAGAGGACACAGTCGTAAAGGCAGCCCCGATGGCTGTTCAGCCGAAAGGCACTACACAGCAGTATCCGCTGATTGTTCTCCCTGGTATCAGCCAGACTATCTCTTATCTTGTGGATGAAAACGGCGAGAAGATACTTAACGCAGACGGACAGGAGCTTAAGGGCGGTCTGCTTATAATCGATACTGCCGGCCTTGTGGGCAAGATTTTCAAAACAGTTTTCTTCCCCCTTGTAAAGACCCTGATTTCTCAGCAGGATGCAGGCCTTTCCGAGGCTGTTTATGAGCTTGGTCTTGACCTGTTCTCGACACAGGCATCTAAGCCCGACGGCACAACTGTAAACAGGTTTGCTATTGATGAGTATAACTATCCGCTCTCCGAGTTCTCCGAGGAGGATAAGGATTACTTCTACCGTCAGCTGCCCATGCAGGATTACTGCGATGTGGTAGGTGAGGAAAATGTTTATGTATTCTCCTTCCCGCTGCTTGGAAACCCGATTGAGAACGGCGAAAAGCTGCATGAGTTCATCCAGATGGTCAAAGAGCAGAGGAATACAGATAAGGTTAATCTCGCCGCTGTCAGCATGGGCGGTACGGTTCTTGCTTCGTATCTGAATTATGAGCAGGCCGATTATAATGATATCAACTGCATTATCAATGTCGTTGCCCTGCTTAACGGTACTGACATTATCGCCGACTTCCTTACAAGAGGCTATGAGGGCTTCAACCTTGAGGATCAGTTCTTCTTCTCCGAGTTTCTGCCGAGGATTTTTGAGGAAATGGACGGCTCTCCGGCATTAGGCTATGCCGTAAACATCCTTCTCAGAATACTTCCCAGAAAGGTTCTGGAGTCTGTTATCACAGCCGCTGCCGACGCAGCCTTCGGTCAGCTTATAGTCAACTCGCCGCAGTTCTGGGCAATGATTCCCAATGACAGATATGACGTACTCGCTGAGAAATATCTGATGGACGAGGAGCACGCTATTCTTAAGGAGAAGACCGACGCCTTCCATGAGGCTCAGGCCGCTCTGCCGCAGAACTTACTGACAGCAAGAGATGAATACGGCGTAAGAGTCGGCTATATCGCTGGTTATAACCTCACATATCTTGACGGCGACTATAATTTCTTCGGAGCAGTCAAGTCCACATTCAAGAACAGCTCCGACGCCATTATAGATATAGATTCCTCAACACTCGGCGCAACCTTCGCACCTGCAGGCAAAGAGCTTCCGCAGGATTACCTCGACTCTTTAAGTGATACCTCATTCGTATCGCCCGATAAGAATATCGACCTTTCCACCGCTCTTATGCCTGAAACGACATGGGCTATCAAGAATCAGCACCATGAGGTGGGCAGGAATGCAACGGTTATCCGCCTTGCCGTAAACTTTGTTATCGGCAATCTTCAGGATGTATATTCCGACCCGGTAAACTTCCCGCAGTTCAATATTACGAGATTCACCAACACACTCACAAGGAATTACATTCCTAAGGCTAAGGAAATCATCGACAATCCCGTGGATGTAAGCCCTGAGGTTCTGGCACAGCTTGTTGACGCTGTTGACTACGCAAACGCTGTCCTCGACCAGACAAACGGCTACGTCTCAAACGGTGTAAAAGAAGCTGAAAAGAAGCTGTTTGACGCACTTGTCGCAGCAGGCGTCTTTGAGCCCGCTAAGGAAGATAACAGTAAAACAAATAGTATACTGACATCAATCCTGAAGCTCGCAAATGACGCAATTATGAAGTTCTACGGCGCAAGAGGCTTCTCCGACCACGACTAAAGGTTAAAAATACAGGCACGCAGCTTAACGGCTGCGTGCTTTTTGTTTGCTCTTAGAGAATGTTCGTTAAATCTTTGACTTTTGACAAGCTATGATATATAATGTTTGCTGGATGCAAATTCTATTCACCAAAGTGAAGTTACAGGCAGAAAAGTGCAATACTAAACTGCCGTAAAAAACAGTAAATCTTTTTTTAGGAGTGTATTTTATGCCACTTGTTTCCACAAAAGAAATGCTCAGAAAGGCCTATGAAGGCGGCTACGCAATCGGCGCTTTTAATGTTAATAACATGGAGATCGTCCAGGGCATTACCGAAGCAGCCAAAGAGCTCAACGCACCGCTGATTCTTCAGGTTTCGGCAGGCGCAAGAAAGTACGCAAACCATACCTATCTTACAAAGCTTGTTGAGGCTGCTGTTATCGAAACAGGACTTCCGATTGCTCTGCACCTTGACCACGGCGCAGATTTTGAGATATGCAAAAGCTGCATCGACGGCGGCTTTACCTCCGTTATGATTGACGGCTCACATCACGACTATGAGGACAATGTTGCCCTTACTAAGAAGGTCGTTGAATATGCACACGCCCACGGCGTAACGGTTGAGGGCGAGCTTGGACAGCTTGCAGGCATTGAGGACGACGTAAATGTTTCTGCAGAGGACGCAAACTTTACAAAGCCCGAGCAGGTAGAGGACTTTGTTACACGCACAGGCGTTGACTCCCTTGCAATTGCAATCGGTACAAGCCATGGCGCATATAAGTTCAAGCCCGGTCAGAAGCCCCAGCTCAGATTTGACATCCTTGACGAGGTAGCAAGAAGGCTGCCCGGTTTCCCGATAGTACTTCACGGTGCAAGCTCCGTTGTTCCCGAGTTTGTCGAGATGATTAATAAGTACGGCGGCCAGATGCCCGACGCTATCGGTATTCCCGAGGAGATGCTCAGAGAGGCAGCAAGAAACGCAGTCTGCAAAATCAATATCGACTCCGATTTAAGGCTTGCAATGACCGCCGCCGTAAGAGAGCACTTTGCACTTCATCCCGACCACTTTGACCCCAGACAGTATCTTGCTCCCGCCCGTGACGCCATCAAGGCCATGGTTGCCCACAAGATTAAGAACGTCCTCGGCTGCGACGGCAAGGCTTAATAGTATAAACGACCACCGGAAACGGTGGTCTTATTTTTCATGTATCAGAATGCCTTACAAGGGAACATTCTTTATGAGATGTTGACAAAAACAATATTTAAATGTATTATCAGATTGGTAAAATTTCACGAAATATAGAGGTATAGATAGTATGGTTCAGCTGAATAATCTGAGGGAAAACCCAAACCTAAAAGAAATCGACAGCCTCGGTGTCTTCCATGTATTTGAGTATCAGAAAGACCTGAGTGTCACACCCTTAACCGCAAGCACCGCCTACTTTATGCATGAGATGAATCTGAGAAGGCGTCAGGTGCTTTGCATTCTGAACGGCAACCTTGTTAAAACTCAGGCCGGAGCAATGCAGTTTACGGCAGGCAATGTCCAGATGACCTCGGGAGTAAAGGGCGTAGGCGGCTTTATCGGCAAGGCCTTCAAGGGCGCTGTTACCGGTGAGAGCCTGGCAAAGCCCGAATACACAGGCTCGGGTTATTTAATGCTTGAGCCGACATACAAGCACATAATACTTGAAAGAGTCGAGACATGGGGAAGCGGAATCGTCCTTGATGACGGTCTTTTCCTCGCATGCGACGGCAAACTCCGTGAGGAGATAGTCAGAAGAACCAATGTTTCCTCGGCGCTCCTCGGCGGCGAAGGTCTGTTCAATTTAGGTCTTTCGGGACAAGGCGTTGTCGTGCTCGAAAGCCCTGTTCCCCGTCAGGAGCTTATCGAGTTTGTCATTGACAACGATGAAGTCAGAATTGACGGCAATATGGCAATAGCCTGGTCTAAGTCGCTAACATTTACGGTCGAGAAATCGAGCAAATCCCTTATCGGCTCGGCAATCAGCGGCGAAGGCTTTGTAAATTTCTTCAGGGGCACAGGTAAGATTCTCATGGCTCCCACCGTTTTCGGTACCGAGATGAACACCAGCACGACTAAGACAGACACCTCCACCGCCAGCAAGGGCATCCTCGGCAATGTCGTAAAAGCCATGACCGATTAATAATTTTGCTGATTTTTAAGGCTTAATTGCAAAAATCAGCCTGCAATTAAATTAATCAGCGTTAGAAACACAAAAAGCAAAATCCCTGAAACCTTTGCATATCAAGGTTTCAGGGATTCTCATTCTTGGTGGACGTTAACGGACTTGAACCGCTGACCCTTCGCACGTCAAGCGAATGCTCTACCAACTGAGCTAAACGTCCATCTATTCTCAATCAACGAAATGTATTATATATCAAAGAATCAAAAAAATCAAGAGTAATTTTTGTTTTCTTATTGGTAAAATCATTTCGGGCGACAGACTTGTGACGCCTCAAAATTATCTCAACGGTACAAAAATCACTTGCCGAGCTCAGGCTCTTGTGGTAGTATACAAGAGTCGTAAATATTACTCCTTGCATTTTCCTGTGACATTAATAAAGGGAAAAAGGTTATGGAAGAGTTTAAGATAAAAAAATCGGAAATCGCAGCTCAGATATGTCCCACGGACGGAAATCCACGCAACAGCGAGGGCGACTTTATAGCCTTAAAGGACGGCAGAATAATGTTTGCCTACAGCCGCTACAAGGGTAAAGGCAGCGGCGACCATTGCCCCTGCGACATAGCCTCCATTTACTCAAGCGACGGCGGCAGGAGCTTTGATTTGACCCCTCGTATCCTGGCTTCGGCTTCAGAGCACAACACAGAGAACATAATGAGCGTCAGCCTTTTAAGGATGCAAAACGGCGATTTGGGTCTGTTTTATCTTATTAAGCACGAAAACGCCCTGTCCTCCGACTATGTGTTAAGACGCTCTGATAATGAGGGCGAAAGCTTTCACAAGCCCGTAAGCTGTCTTTCTCCCCAGAATCCAGAGTACTATGTGGTCAACAATAACAGAGTGCTCAGAACAAAAAGCGGCCGCCTGATTGTCCCCGCCGCTTTGCACAGACGGCACCCTGAGAATATTTACGGCATTGACCCCGCAGCAGCGGTTTTCTCATATTCAGATGACGACGGCTTTACATGGAAGAGCTTTTCAGGGCTTTTGTCCTGTCCCGTTCACCGTTCAAAGACGGGGCTTCAGGAGCCGGGCGTTATTGAGCTGAATGAAAATGTGCTTTACGCCTATTTCAGAACAGATTTGCTTTGCCAGTATGAGAGCTTTTCATTAGACGGCGGTCGTCACTGGACGCAGCCGCAGCCCTCTGTCTTTGCTTCGCCGGCTTCGCCCCTGAAAATTGCTCAGAACCCCTATTCCGGCCTTTATTATGCTGTCTGGAACCCCATTCCGAATTATCCGGGCAGAACGGGCAACTTAAAGGCAAGCTGGGGGCGCACCCCGCTGGTAATTGCCGAGAGCGAGGACGGCATTAACTTCAGCGATTACTGCATTATTGAGGACGACCCGGATGCGGGCTTCTGCTATCCCGCGCTTTTCTTCACAGGCGAAAAATCCATGCTTTTATCCTACTGCAGCGGCGACAAGACCTTGGAATCCTGTCTTACCCGCACCACTATTCGTTATTTAGAATGGTAATATAATTGTCAAAATCAGGAGTGTTTGAAATGAGAGAGTATGTAGCAAGCTTTTGCAAAGAATTCGATTACCCCGCAGAGGCAACGGAGTGCTTTTTGTCCGCTTATGACACGATTTCGGAGAACAAGGAAGTATCGGAGCAGTTTTTCGGACTTATTAAGGATTACGATTTAAGCGATGAGCTGCTTGATAAGCTGACGGCACTTTCAGAGAAGTGCGGCGTTCACAAATATACCCTTCACTTCCTCTATTTCGTCTGCCTTACAAAGAGAATGAGAGAGCTGTATAAAGAGCAGAATCTGCCCTATGAGATATTCTACAACACGGCCTCCGACCTTAAATGGAAGCTCATGGAGTGCCACAAGCGTTGGGGCGTATGGGGCTCATTCGTGGCACACTGGTTCAGACGCTTTTTCAAGCTTGACCGCTTTGCTCTCGGCCGCCTTCAGTTCGAGCCAAGCACAATTGATTTTGATTACAGTCATAACGGTAAAGAGCTTAAAAAGGGCGATACGGTAATTAATATCCATATTCCCTCCGCAGGCCCCCTTACAAAGGAGCTTTGCTATGATTCATACAAGCAGGCCGCAGAGTTTTACAAGGACCGCTTCCCGAATAAGCCCGTAGCCTTCGTCTGCTACTCATGGCTTCTCTACCCGAAGCACCCTGAGTTCCTGCCTGAGACCTCGAACATCCTTAAGTTTATGGAGGACTTCGATATAGTCTGGAGCCGTGAGCAGCCCGAATTCGGCGACTGCTGGAGGATATTCAACATGGCATACACCGGCAATCCTGACGACCTGCCGCAGGATACCTCACTAAGACGTGCATACGCCTCGTGGCTCAAAAAGGGCAACGTTATTGCAAACGGCTACGGAGTATTCTTCTATGACGACCTTCCGCTGTAATTAACAAATCACCCAAAACCCCCTTAACAGGGGGTATTTTTTTTGCCCATTTTTAATGTTAATTTCCTTGTTCTAACAAAGGACAAGATGTCATAAGAATTAATAAGCCGGGCAGCGAGCAAAGGACGGTGAAAGAATTGGCAGACAAAAATGCCCTTAGGTTTGACGAGGCAGCTTCGGTAACAGTGCCAGAAATATCATCAGCATTACTGAATCTGCCCGAAAACATAAAGGCCGATACTCAGGAAATAAGAATCAGAACAGGCCGTCCCGTAATGCTCTGCGGCTTATACGGTGTCTGCTTTTTATTCGCCGGCG
>JAAYOZ010000156.1 GCA_012520115.1 Clostridiales bacterium
CAATAAAGGGCAGGTAGACAAAATAATTGTTTATATCACATAAAAGGTGTTTCATAAACATCCCTCCTCAAATCTCTATTCCTATGTTATATTGTGGGAGCATTTAAATCAACCGTTAAGAGAAAAATCGTGCAGACATTTGCCTGCACGATTTGTTTTATTTCTTTATGAGCTTAACAAGACCTTCAAAATCTGATGGGAACCGGCCCACAAAGTTTGCCGATGCATCCTTGATTCGCTTGTAAATGGCTTCTTTCTGCTCCTGTGTCAGTGAATCGAGGTCCTCATAGGCTGACAGCGGGATGAGGTATTTGCCCACGTTGCAGGCCTCGAGGGGATTATGCGGAATTGACTTTAAGATGCGGCTGCCGAAGCTGTCCACATTCATAAGGCACTTCTTCTCGCAGTAGGGGCATTCGACGACCTTCGTGGTGAAAGGCAGGGCGGGAGTCTTCCGGAAGGGCAGTCTGCCCTGAATTGCGCCGGTGGGGCATGCCTTAACGCAGGCGCCGCAGGTGATGCACTGGCTTTCGCCCATACTAAGACCGAAGGCGCACTCGGGCTCTGTGCCGAAGCCCCTGCCGTCATAGCCGTAGACGTGCTTGCCCACAAGCTCTGCGCAGGTTCTGATGCAAAGTCCGCAGAGTATGCACTTTTTATTGTCACGGTAGATGAACGGGTGGCTTGTGTCCGCCTTGGAGTTTCTCATCTCGCCTCTGACTCCAAGGGGAGCCGGGTCGTACTCCTGAAGCAGCGGCAGCAGGCGGCAGTCATAGAGGTACGAGCAGCCGCACTCAAGGCACCTTGAAGCCTCCTTCATGGCTTCTTCCCTTGTATAGCAGGGAGCGATTTCCTTAAAGTTATTTACTCTCTTTTCGGGGTCTGCAATCTTGACGCTGACTCTTTC
The DNA here is from genome assembly GCA_012520115.1 of Clostridiales bacterium. Lineage (GTDB taxonomy): Bacteria > Bacillota > Clostridia > Oscillospirales > Acutalibacteraceae > DTU053. The sequence goes on from JAAYOZ010000156.1 coordinate 908, forward strand.
TTCAGTGTCAAGCTCGGGCAGGTCTTCGGCTGTGAAGTCCCTGCGCTCAACATAGAAGGGCTTGAGCACGGGCTTTAATGCGCCTTCAAGATAGCTGTTTATGGCAGTTGCCGCATTCTTGCCGTGTGCTATGGCTGAGATTGCTATATCCGGGCCTCTGTTCACGGCGTCGCCGCCTGCGAATACGCCCTCTACATCCGTCTGGTATGTATTCGGGTCGACGTTGATAGTGCCCTTTCTGGTAAGCTCGATATCGTCAAGGCCGTCGAGCAGCACTCTCTGGCCGATGGCGGCGATTACTGTGTCGAAGCTCTCCACATCAACAGCGCCCTCTACGGGAACCGGTGAGCAGCGGCCTGTTGCGTCAGGCTCGCCGAGAGCCATCTTCTGAAGGTTGAGAAGAACGCAGGAGTCGCCGTCGCAGACTGCGATGGGGGCAGAAAGGAACTTGAAGTTTACGCCCTCCTCCTGGGCCTCTTCAATCTCTATCTTTTCGGCGGGCATTTCCGCTCTTGTTCTTCTGTAAATGAGGGTTACATCCTCGGCGCCTAAACGGCGGGCGGTTCTGGCTGCGTCGATTGCGGTGTTGCCGCCGCCGACAACGGCTACTCGCTTGCCGAGTTTGACCTCTTCGCCGCATGCTGCCTTGATAAGGAAGTCGATGCCGCCCATTACATTCGGGTGGTTCTCGCCCTCGCAGCCCATTGAGGAGCTTTTCCATGCGCCTACCGCAAGGAAAACAGCGTCAAAGTCTTTTTTGAGTGAAGCGACGGAGATGTCCCTGCCGAGCTTCTGATTGTATTTAAACTCGACGCCCATTCTCTCGATGCTCTTAATCTCGCTGTCAAGGACATCCTTGGGCAGTCTGTATGCGGGAATGCCGTAGCGCAGCATGCCGCCGCCATGGGGCATTGCCTCAAATACAGTGACATTGTGACCTTTGAGTCTGAGGAAGTAGGCTGCTGAAAGTCCCGCCGGGCCTGCGCCTACAACGGCTACTTTCTTGCCAGTATCCTCAGCACATTCGGGAATATAGTCAGAATTCATATCCGCAGCGAATCTCTTAAGGTGGCAAATGGAAATCGGAGCCTCCTTAAGCTGTCTGCGGCAGGCTGTTTCGCAGGGGTGGGGGCATACTCTGCCGATTGAGGCGGGCAGGGGGTTATCCCTCTTGATAAGAGCTAAAGCGTCCCTGTCCTTGCCTGCTGCGATAAGGCCGATATAGCCCTGAGCGTCCTGATTTGTGGGGCAGGCCTTCTTGCAGGGAGCGATACAGTCCGCCTTGTGGTCCGAGAGAATAAGCGCAAGTGTAGCTCTGCGGCTCTGCCTTACCCTGTCGGTGTCCGTTTCAAGCTCCATGCCCTCAGCGGGCTTTGCGTTGCAGGCTCTGACGAGCTTCGGCGAGCCTTTGATTTCAACAAGGCAAAGACCGCAGCCGCCGTAAGCCTCAAGCTCTTTTCTGTAACAGAGATTCGGTACGAAGATACCGTTGTCAAGCAAATTCTGAAGAAGGTTTAACGAGGGGTCGGCCATTATCTCCCTGCCGTTGACTTTTATTTTTATCATATTGCTCATTGTCTTACTGCCTCCCCGCTAACCTTGAATATGGCACCGAATCTGCAGGCGGCATAGCATTCGCCGCATGCGATGCACTTTTCCTTATCGATAACATGAGGCTTTTTGACCGAGCCTGTAATTGCGGCGGTGGGACATTTTCTGCTGCAGAGTGTGCAGCCTGTGCACTTGTCCTCACTTATCTCATATTTCATAAGCGAAGTGCATTTGAATGAGGGACAGCACTTTCCCTCGATGTGTGCCGTGTATTCGTCTAAGAAGTATTTCATTGTGGTGAGAACCGGATTGGGAGCGGAGTTGCCGAGTCCGCACAGGGCCGAATCCCTGATGCTGACACCGAGGCTCTGGAGCTGGTCCAAATCGCCCTCTTTGCCCTCGCCCTTTACGATTCTGTTTAATATTTCAAGCATTCTTGTGGTGCCTATTCTGCAGGGCACGCACTTGCCGCAGCTTTCCTTGCTGGTGAAATCCATGAAGAACCTTGCCATGTCGACCATGCAGGTGTCCTCGTCCATTACGACAAGGCCGCCTGAGCCCATGATTGCGCCCGTCTGGCCGATGCTCTTGTAGTCGACGGGGGTGTCAAGCAGCTCGGTGGGCAGGCAGCCGCCGGAGGGGCCGCCTATCTGAACGGCCTTGATTTTCTTGCCGTCCTTGATTCCGCCGCAGATGTCAAAGACAATCTGTCGGAGTGTTATGCCCATGGGTACCTCTACAAGACCGCCGAACCTTACCTTACCCGCAAGGGCAAAGACCTTTGTACCCTTGCTGTCCTCCGTGCCGAGGGCGGCAAAGGCCTCGCCTCCGTTTTCTATTATCCACGGGACGTTTGCGAAGGTTTCGACATTGTTTATGTTTGTGGGCTGCTTTCTGAAGCCCTTCTGTGCCGGGAAGGGGGGCTTCGGAACAGGCATGCCTCTGTCGCCGCCGAGGGAGGCAAGCAAGGCCGTCTCCTCGCCGCAGACAAAGGCTCCTGCGCCCTTCATAATCTTGAAATCGAACTCAAAGTCAGAGCCCTTTATATTCTTGCCTAAAAGGCCCGCTTCTCTTAACTGCTCTATGGCAAGTGTCAGCCTCTTGACCGCAAGGGGGTACTCTGCACGGACATAGATAATGCCGCACTTTGCGCCGATTGCGTAGCCCGCAATCATCATGCCCTCAAGCACATTGTGGGGGTCGCCCTCCAGCACTGACCTGTCCATGAATGCGCCCGGGTCGCCCTCGTCGGCGTTGCATACAACGTATTTTTCTTCTTTGGCTTCTTTCCTTGCTGCGTCCCACTTAATCCATGTGGGGAAGCCTGCGCCGCCACGTCCACGAAGGCCCGAGTGCTTAATCTGCTCTATGACCTCATCGGGAGTCCAGCCGAGAACTTTATTTAAAGCGGAATAGCCGCCCGCCTTTATGTAGGAGTCAAGACTTTCGGGATTTATAAGTCCGCAATGCCTTAAAGCGATTCTTGTCTGACCCTTTAGGAACTGAAGCTCCTCGCCCTCTATGCGGTTTTCGGCGGGTATTTCGCCGTTTAAAAATGCGTCTACGACCTTAACGGCCTCGTCGCCCGTGAGCCTGCCGTAATAATAATCGTTGCCCTCATCGTCAGTGACCTGCATTAAAGGCTCGGCAAAGCACATTCCGTTGCAGCCCACAAGGTCGACCGTGCAGGTGCTGTCCTTCAGCCTTTCGGTGACTGACCTGGCAACCTCTTCGGCACCCGCAGCTATGCCGCAGCTGCCGTATCCAATCATAAATTTCATTTATAGACCCTTGCCTTTCGTTTCTGAATTCGCCGACGGCTGATTACTGAACTGCCTGCTCAGACTTTCTGATGTCGTTTATAATCTTTTCAACCTTTTTGCCGTCGAGCTTTCCGTAAACCTGACCGTTTATCATCATAACGGGTGACAGGCTGCAGCAGCCGAGGCATGCAACCTCTTCCCATGAGAACAGACCGTCCTGAGTTGTTTCGCCCTCGGACACACCGAGAGCCTTGCTGACCGCTTCTGCCACACGCTCGCCGTTGTTTACATGGCAGGCGGTGCCCATGCATACGAGGACCTTGTATTTGCCCGGGGCGTTGAGTTTGAACTGCGAGTAGAAGGTGGCGACGCCCATTAAGCGGCTAAGCGGTATGTCTGCCTTTTCGCTGATTCTGACCATTACATCCGTGGGCAGATAGTCATATTCCTC
>JAAYOZ010000157.1 GCA_012520115.1 Clostridiales bacterium
CCCCCCGCCGTAACACCAACACGAGAAACATTGTTAAAATCTATACTTTTCAGCTCCTCTTCCGACTCAATCAGATAAGTCGGACAATACTGCATGCAGGCCTCTTTTAGCTGCTTAGTATTGGAGCTGTTGCGACCGCCGATAACAATCATCATATCACAATCTTGTGCCAAACTGACAGCTTCGGCTTGTCTTTCAGCAGTAGCACTGCATATTGTATCAAAAATGATTGCATTTGTACATAGTTTTTTGAGCTTTTTTACACATTTTTTGAATTCTTTGACGCTAAATGTAGTCTGACTTAACAAAACTATGTCAGAACATTCCTCGCCGTACTTAAGTTTTATGTCCGAAATAATGTCATCGAGCTGACTTTCGTCCTTTACTACATAGCCCCTGTCGCTGCAATAGCTCATAATGCCCTTGACCTCCGGGTGCTCGCTGTTGCCGCAGACCAGAATGACGGCACCTTTGTCATGGTATTTTTCCGCAAGCTTCTGAATCTTAGAAACAAAGGGGCAGGTTGCATCGACCGAATCAATATTCAGCTCATTTAACCGGCTGTTTATATCCCTTGTTACTCCGTGGGTACGAAGCACAAGGGTATAGCCTTCGGGGCAGGCTTCGGGGGTATCTACCTCAATAACGCCTTTTTCCTTAAGGCTGTTTATAAAGCCGGGGTTGTGAATAAGCGGCCCGAGGGTGCATACTTTCTGACCCGATTCAATCAGTTCATTCACTTTTTTAACGGCCCTGTCCACACCGAAGCAGAAGCCCGCCGTTTTGGCTAACTTAATTTCAACCGTATGAATCACCTGATTCCGAATTAAACATTGGGAATATCGATTTTTGATTTGATAATTTCCAGCACATTATCAACGGATTCCTGAAGTGTATTTCCGCTTGTGTCGACGATTATGGCATCGTCGGCAGGCTTTAAGGGCGCAATAGCCCTGTGGGAATCGTTATAATCCCTCTGCTTTATTTCCTCGAGCAGTACATCATAGTCAACGGGAGTGCCTCGTTCAATAAGCTCCCTGTGTCGTCTTGCGGCTCTTTCTTCAGGAGATGCAGTAAGGAAGAGCTTAATATCCGCATTGGGCAGAACGACCGTGCCTATGTCCCTGCCGTCCATAATGCAGTTATTTTGTGCCGCAAGCTGGCGCTGCAGATCAAACAAGAATGCCCTGACCTCCGGGATAGCGGATACATTCGAGGCTGCCATGGATGCCTCAGGAAGCCTTATTGCATCTGATACATCCTCGCCGTTAAGCAGAACGCGCTGCTCGCCGTTAATATAGCGCAAGTCAATCTTAACGCTATCTAAAGTGCTGACTACCTTTTCCCTGTCAGATGTGTCGTAGCCGAGCCTTAAAGCATTTATTCCGACTGCTCTGTATAAAGCACCGGTGTCAACATAGATAAAGCCGATTTTCCTTGCAATAGCCTTAGCAACGGTGCTTTTTCCTGCTCCTGACGGACCGTCAATAGCTATATTTATCATGCGACCCCTCTTTTCTGTTATTGTTTAAGTGATTCGGCAGCGGCTTCTCCCGCCAGTCTGCTGGTGGAGAAGGCTATCTGAAGATTAAAGCCGCCCGTATATGCGTCAACATCGATTATTTCCCCGGCAAAATACAGCCCCTTGATGAGCTTTGATTCCATCGTCTTAGGATTAATCTCCTTTGTGGATACACCGCCGGAGGTGATAATCGCCTCCTCGATAGGTCTGAAGGCTTCAAAGGTTAAGGGCAGATTTTTAAGAATATTTATAAGGTCTGCCCTTTTTTCGCTTCTTAGCTGGTTTGCCTTTAACTCAAACGGAATGTCGGCGAGCCTTAATACAACGGGAATCAAAGCTTTAGGCAAGAGCTTTGTCAGGGCGTTTGACATTCCCTTGTTTGAAAACTCGCTTATATCCCTTAATACCCTCAAGTCAAGCTTATCATAATTTAAGGCGGGTTTCAAATCAATAAGAATCTGATATTTGCCAGCCTTAGCGTCCCTCATATGTGAGCTTGCACTGAGGATGACAGGGCCGGAGACTCCGAAGTGGGTAAACAGCATCTCGCCGAAGTCCTTATATATTTCACGGTATGATTCAAGGTCTATTACGGTTATCGAGATGTTTTTTAGCGTCAAACCCATTAAATCCCTGCACCATTTCTCTCTTGTTTCAATCGGTACGAGGGAGGGCTTTAGCGGTATGATGGTATGCCCGACCTTTTCGGCAAGCTTATAACCGTCGCCCGTTGAGCCAGTCTGCGGATAGGATACACCGCCTGTTGCAACAATCACTCTGTCGGCTAAAATGGTCTCTTTTTCGGTTTCAACGCCTTTAATCCCGCCGTTTTCCATTATTAGCTTCGTTGCCCTGCACTGCAAAAACTTTACGCCTGAGAGCTTTGCCTTGTCGTATATAGCATTGGCAATATCAATCGATTTATCGGACTCCGGAAAAACTCTGTCGCCCCGCTCAACTTTAAGCGGAACGCCCATTGCCTCAAAAAAGTCCATTGTGTCGGTGGGCATAAACTTTGAGAATGCGCTGTACAAAAACCTGCCGTTTACGGGAACGGCCTCAATAAGCTCATTAAGCAGAGGCTGATAGTTTGTGACATTGCACCTGCCCTTGCCTGTGATTAATAGCTTTTTAAGATAGCGGTCGTTTTTTTCCAGCAAATAAACGTCTTCACATTGCTTTGCTGCGGCGATTGCGGCAAAAAAGCCCGCAGGTCCGCCGCCTATAACAAGAATTTTTCCCATAACCTCACACTTTATATTTATATTCATTTGTGCCGGGATTAAGCTTAACTGTTTTATCTCCGTCAATCAGCGATACATTTACCCCGTCCGGCACAAGGACAGTGACTTTTGCGGTATCGGCCTGCTTTATTATCGTAACCTCAAGCTTGCCAGTCTCAAGGGTAATATAACCGGTTACAAAGTCCAGACCGTCGACGAATACGGGAGAAATATTCAAATCCTTAAAGCCGACCGAATCCGCCTTTTGCCTGATTCCGAGCAAAAAGTCAAACAGGTATCTCACAACGGCGCCGAACATTGGATGACTGTTGGATTTTTTGTGCGTCCAGTACTCCCAAAGGGTTGTGGAGTGCTTTTTTATCTGAAAGCTGAAGGCGATTTCCTTTTCGGATGTAAGCAGCTCAAAGGCAAGCTGGCCGTGACCTCTCTCGAAGAGAATCCTTGTGACTATATCCGTGCCGAATATGCCTGTGTCATACATTCCGGTGCTCTTATAATGCTCAATCATCCTGTCAAAGGTTCTGTCGTCGCCGAGGCCGATATCAAGCGCAAAAGCATTTGCGCCCTGAATATTCTCTGCAAAATCGCCTGTTTTTTCATCATAGTAATTATCAACAATTGCCTGCTTTTTTATCCTGAGCTTCTTTTCAAGCTCGGTAATATATTCTTCCTTACCTATGAGCTTTGCGGTCTTTATGGCAATTTCAAGTGTCTTTACATAGAAGTAGTTATTGACAAGGGGCGCAGGGATTTTGATTTCATCTGGAGTACACCAATCGCCGAGACACCATGCCCACGGCTCCTCGCTTACAACGAGGTCGTTTTCGCTGTGGGCTTCAAGATAATTAAAGTATTTAAGCATCCTCGGGAAGAACTGCTCTAATACTGACTTGTCACCAAATCTCAGATAATAATTATATGGAACAATGGCGATTGCGCCGCCCCAGCCGCCGGGGCCGCCGCCGGAGTTGACATAGGGAGCGGTGTACTGCACATGTCCGGTTGTTTCGTCCTGACAGTCGGCAATGTCCCTGAGCCACTTTTTGTAGAACTCCTTGCTGTCAAACAGCAGCAGTCCGCAGGGAGAAACGAGCTGACCGTCGCCGGTATAGCCCCTGCCTTCCCTATGCGGGCAGTCCGAGGGGATTCCGGCGTGCATATTGCAAAGCTGTGTATTGATATAAGCACTATAAAGCCAGTTCAGAACATAGCTGCTTGAATGAAAGCCGCTTGAAACGGGCACATCCGCATGGATGACCTCGCAGCGGATGGGCTTTGCCTTCCCGGTAATTGAGAAGTATCTGAAGCCGTACCACGAAAACTCACTGACAGCCGTTTTAACCTTGCCATCCGAGATAAACTGATTTATCTGCGGTCTGCCCCAGCTATGGGTCGCAAAGTCGATTTCGCCCTCGTCATTTATTAGCTCAGAATAGACGATTTCCGCAGACTCCCCTGCTTTAAGCTCCGATAAATCAACAACGATTCGGCCAGAAATATTCTGCCCTACATCATAGACCCTGTAATCGCCGAAATCCCTTACAAGCGTGGGCGAAAGCTTCCTTATAACCCTGTCAGGCGGACAGGTCTGATAGACATAATCGGACTCGGGCGCTTCTATCTCCAAAGCCTTCTGCCACCTGCCGTCATTCAGGCTTTCGGGCGTGAGGGACTCGATAAAGCCCTCGGGGGCAAGGTTAAAGTCCTGAATCTCATCCCTTATGATGTGCGAATCTGTAATATGGCTTTTTGTCCATTTGATGCTGTCATCCGAATAAAAGCTGTCAATAAGGCTGCCGTCTTTATAAAAGTCCAGTTTAAAGCAGAGCTTCACTGCGCCGAAGTTATATTTTACATACCAGCCGGGGCCTAAAAGAACGGCAATGATGTTCTTTTCGGGCTTAATAAATAGTGAAACATCGTACCTGAGGACATTAATGCAGTGCCTGAATCTGTCGGCGTAGAGCTCACCGTTGATGTAGTTATCCACATGGTTATAATCTGTCCAGACGGGGACAAATAAGTCGTCGCTGACACTCTTGCCGTTTATGTATGCTCTGAAAAATCCGAGGCCGCAGATTGTAAGCTCTGCTTTATCAAAGGCAGGCGCCTCAAAGCTGTCGGCAAATATGGGCTGAGAGTAATCTTCAGACGGAGCAAACCATTTTGCTTTCCCGAACATCTCTACACTTTTCATAACATCCTCCTTTAAAAAACAGGCGAAGAAAACCCTCGCCTGTCATTTTCACAGCCATAATTTATTCTGTTTCTGTGCTTTCATCCTGAGCTTTTTCCTCGGCGGGTGCAGTCTCAAGCTGCTCGGACTTTGCTGCCTCATCCTTAAACTGCTCAAGCAATTCCTCATCCTTACCCTTCTTGTGATAAGCGAAAAGCGAGGTGCCGGAGCCTGTGGGGGCTGTTCTCATCGACTCAAGCACGGCCTGCTCTTCTGCCTCATCCTTTGCGTCCATAAGGCGCTTGAAGTCAGTGCCGCTGACTTTTTCAAACTCGAGCAAGGCGTTTGCAACAAGGTGGAGCTTGTGGACATGCTCCGACAAAATCTCCTTGCCCTTGTTATAGGCAGTTACGATTATCTTGTTGATTTCATTGTCAATCTCGGATGCGGTAAGCTCCGAGTAGTTTCTGACATTGCCGTAATCCTTGCCTAAGAAGACTTCGTCATGGCCTGTACCGAAGGCAATCGGGCCCAGCGTGTCGCTCATGCCGTACTTTGTAACCATCTTGCGGGCAATATCGGTTGCTCGCTCAATGTCGTTTGATGCACCGGTGGAGATGTCGCCGATAATAAGCGCCTCAGCAATTCGACCGCCCAGCAGCTCGACAATATCCTCAACCATTGAGCTCTTGGAGGTGTAAGACCTGTCCTCCTTGGGTACGGACATGGTATAGCCGCCCGCCATGCCTCTTGCGATAATTGAAATCTGATGAACCGGGTCCTGAGTTTCAAGGAAGGAGGCGACAACGGCGTGGCCTGCCTCATGGTAGGCTGTGAGCTTTCTGTCCTTTTCGCTCTGCTTCTTGGACTTCTTCTCGGCGCCAACAAGCACCTTGACGGTGGCCTCTTCAATCTCTTCCATTGTAATTGCACGCTTTTTGCGCCTTGCGGCAAGCAGTGCTGCCTCATTGAGCAGGTTTTCAAGGTCGGCGCCCGTAAAGCCTACGGTTGACCTTGCGATTACGCTTAAATCAACATCGGGAGCAAGGGGCTTTTTCCTTGAGTGAACCTTTAAGATTTCCTCTCTGCCCTTTGCATCCGGATAGCCGACGGTGACCTGACGGTCAAAGCGGCCTGGGCGAAGGAGCGCAGGGTCGAGTATATCCGGGCGGTTTGTTGCGGCAAGGACAATAACGCCCTCGTTCTCTACAAAGCCGTCCATTTCAACAAGCAGCTGGTTAAGGGTCTGCTCTCTTTCATCGTGACCGCCGCCCATGCCGGCGCCTCTGTGGCGTCCGACTGCGTCGATTTCGTCAATAAAGACTATGCAGGGAGCGGACTTCTTGGCCTGATTAAACAGGTCACGGACACGGGCAGCACCGACGCCCACATACATCTCAAGGAAGTCGGAGCCGGAAATTGAATAGAAGGGCACATCCGCCTCGCCTGCAACCGCTCTTGAAAGCAGGGTTTTACCCGTTCCGGGAGGGCCTACAAGCAAAACGCCCTTGGGAATTCTGGCTCCCAGCTGACTAAATCTTGACGGGTCCTTGAGGAACTCAACTATTTCAACAAGCTCTTCCTTTTCTTCCTCTGCGCCCGCCACATCGGCAAAGGTGGTCTTTCTCTTGTCGTCCTTGCCCAGCTTAACCCTTGCCTTTCCGAAGCTCATTGCCCTTGTGGACTCGCTGGCAATGGTCTGATCCATTCGCTTGCTGAAGAAATAGATTCCGAAAAGCAGAATTACGCAGAAGCCGAGAATCGGCAAGAGATTTAAAATCCATGCGCTCGATGTTCCGGCTATATAGTCGAACTTGACCTGCTCGCTCGCATCCTTGCCTCTGTTCGCCTCAACAATATGACGGTGAACATCCTCAACGAACATTGTAACACTCGGAACCGTGTAGACTTTCTGAACATTCGGCTCTGCCTTGGTCTTGTATTTCAGATTGCCGTTGCTCAAATTCAGCGAGTATTCGGTAATTTCGTCGTTCAGGAACATATCGACAAGCTGATAATACTCTGTCTTTGTCTGAGTTGTTTTTGAAACCGTAAAATACAGCAGAGTTATCAGCATTACCGGAACTATTATATATGGCAAAATTTGTTTCCAATTAATCTTTTTCAATAGTAAAATCACTCCTGCTGCGGATAATGCAATCTTTATTTAGCTTTCCCGCACTTGAAATTTTTAATAATTTTATTTTATTTTTCATAGACAGCAGGCTTTAAAACGCCCACAAAGGGAAGGTTTCTGTACTTTTCGGCATAGTCCAGTCCGTAGCCGACAACGAATTCATCGGGAATTGTCATGCCTGTGTATTCGGCGGTCAGGTCGACCTGCCTTCTGTCCGGCTTGTCAAGAAGGGTGCAGATTCTGATGCTTTTCGGATTCCTTGCAAGCAGGATTTCCGAAATATAGCTCAAAGTCTTACCGCTGTCAAGAATATCCTCAACGATAAGAATATCATAGCCCTCAATATCAATATCAAGGTCCTTTAAGATTCTGACGGTGCCGGAGGTCTTTGTGCCGCTGCCGTAGCTTGAAACGGACATGAAATCTATTCGGCAGGGTATGTCAATCGCCCTCATAAGGTCTGCCATAAATACGACGGAGCCCTTGAGAACGCTTACGAGAAGCAGATTTCTTTCTTTATAATCCTCGGTAATCTGCCTTCCGAGATTTTTTACCGTTTCATCAAGCTCTTCCTTACTTAGCAGAACTCTGTCAATATCATTAAGCATATCATTAAGCATAAATTTATCTCCTTATAGAAATCAAAATGCAGTTTTTACTGTTCTTATCGGCAGCGCATCTCTCGTCTGCGCCGAAGCCGTTAACCCATATGACACCGGCTTCATCGGCCATTACGGGATTCACAGCCCTTAAATTTTGCGGTAAGCCTTGCTCCGAATAGAGCTTCTTTAAGGTCTTTGTTAAGCCTCTTTCCTTTATTCTCAGCTTATCTCCCGGATTTCTGCCACGCACGATAATAACAGAAGCCATTTTATCATAATCTAATAAATTATAACAGACCTCTCTATTAATTTTTTGTAATAAATCTGCCTGTTCTCTATTAATAATTCGTAAAGAAATAGAAAAATTCTCAAATCTGAGCTCGATTCCCTCGCCTGTTATGGTGCTTTTAACAATAAGAATCGGTTGAGGGGCTTTTTGATGCAAGGGCTTAGGTTTTTCCTCGACAAACAGATAAGTCTTATCAGATGTCACCCTGAAGTCGGACGACAAGTCAAGGCTTCCGCCATTTAATAACAGGCTGTCGATTGTGTCTATATGCCTTTTTTCAACGCCGCCGCTTATATATTCGGCTACAATCCGTCTTAATGCTCTGAATTTAATGGCAGGTTGTGCGCTGTTTATTATATCTATTCTATACTTGCCGTCTTCGGCGGCTTCTTCCAACAGTTTGTCGGTCTCCTGCTCTAAGAAATCCTCGTCACGGCTGACAGTCTTGATAAAACCCGGAAATGACACCAAAAGCGCAGGGTTTATTGCCGCAAGCTCAGGAATAACATGTTTTCTGATTCTGTTCCGTGAGTATCTCACATCACTGTTTGAGCTGTCCGTAACAAATTTCAGACCATTAGTTTTACAGTACTTCTCGATATCGTCCCTTGAGCAGTTTAAAAGTGGTCTGATAATTCTGTCTCTTTTCACGGGAATACCGCACATGCCCTTTAATGCCGTGCCCCTTGCAAGATTGAACAGCACGGTTTCGAGGTTGTCGTTCAGGTTGTGAGCGGTTGCAATTAAAGAATAATCGTCGATCTGGTTTAACAGCTCATATCTTCTGAGCCTGCCGC
>JAAYOZ010000158.1 GCA_012520115.1 Clostridiales bacterium
CCCGTCACTATGTAGGGGCCCTTTGCGGTGATTTTTATCTTGGGCTTCTGCTTGCAGTCTGACATAAAAGTCCTCCGATTTCGGAATTAATAAGCTTATTATAACCGTAAGAGTTGCCTCTGGCAAGAAAAAAAGCGGGGATTTTAACCCCGCTTTAAATTTATTCTGCCTTTATTTCCTTCCAGGCGTTGTTGTAGTAGTCCGCAATATCCTGACCGAGGTATTTCAGGCTGTGGCAGCGGGCTAACTGCTCTTCGGAAAGGAACAGCTCGCTGTTGTTCTGAAGCTCCTCGTCAAGGCTGTCGATGACAGCCTGATTCGGGGTCGAATAGTAGATTGCCTCAAAGTTCAAGGTTGCGATATCTTTTCTGCAAAGGAAGTTCAAAAAGGCCTCTGCGCCCGCCTTGTTCTGGCTGGTGTCGGGGATGACCCATGAGTCGAACCAGAAGCTGGAACCCTCGTCGGGGATTACGAACCTGAGGTCCGGATTGCCCTGTGTGCCGATATAGGCCTCGCCGGAGTATACGACTGCGATGTCCGCATTGCCTGCGATGACCTCGTCCCTGGCCTCGTCAACAAGGTAACGCTGAACAAGGGGCTTCTGCTTAATGAGCATATCCTTAGCCTTATTTAACTCGTCAAGATTTGTGGTGTTGATGTCATAGCCTAAAAGTGACAGGGGAACGATGAATGCCTCTCTCATGCTGTTCTGCATTATGATTCTCTGTGAATATGCCTCGTCCCAGAGGATGTTCCAGCTCTTAACCTTTGTTTCGTCGACCTTCTTGCTGTTGTAAAGCAGGCCGATTGCGCCGTAGAAGTGAGGGACATTGTACTTTCTTTCAGGGTCGAACTCCTCTGACATCTTCCAGTATCTTTCGCCGATGTTCTTTGATTCGGGCACGTTGTTATAGTCAACCTCAAGGAGCCTGCCCTCATTCATAAGCCTTTCAATCATATAGTCCGAAAGGCAGAGAACATCGTATTTGACCGATGCGGTCTGAAGCTTTGTATATATATCCTCGTTTGTGGAAAGCTCGTCGTATTTAACCTCAATGCCCGTTTCCTTCTCAAAGGTCTTGAGTATGTTCATGTCGATATAGTCACCGAGGCTGAGAACATTGATGCTGCCGTTTTTAGCTTTACCGCAGCCGGAAAGAGCAAAAATTCCTAAAACCATTGCAACTGCAAGTACAAGGCTGACTGATTTTCTTACATTTTTCATAACAAACACTCCATTCAAAATTAATAAAAGAAAATGCCTTATACCCGATATCACTTTTTATAGCGCATTGTATAAGCGTGCTTTTTGGCCGAAACCTTTGCGCTTACGGGCTTTGTGGACACGGGCGAGCTCTTGAGATTGACAAACACGAGCAGAATAAGCACCGCAAGGAACATTAAGGTAGAGAGCGCATAAAGCTCTGGCTTTACGCCCTTTCTCAGCTCTGAATAAATCATGGTCGGCAGGGTGTATACGCCGGGTCCCTTTGTGAAATATGAAATCGTGAAGTCGTCAAGGGACATTGTGATGGCCATTATAAAGCCGGTGATTATGCCGGGGACAATTTCCGGCAGGGTTATCTTAAAGAAGGCGTAGAGGGGCGTTGCGCCGAGATCTAAAGCCGCATTATAGGCGTTTGTGTTTATCTGCTTTAAGCGGGGCATTACGCTTAAAATCACATAGGGCAGCTCAAAGGTAATGTGCGAAATAAGCAGTGACGGATAGCCTAAGTCAAAGAACCTTGAAAAGAAGAGCATCAGGGTAATACCCGTGACTATATCCGCATTTAAAAGCGGTATGTTTGTAGCGCCCAGGACAATCTGCTTATTTCTCCTTCGCATGGCATCTATGCCGACACAGGCGGCGGTGCCGAGTATGACCGAAACAAGCGCAGAGAACACCGCTATGGACATAGTTGTCCAGAAGGCCTCGCCTATGACGCTGCTGGTGAACATCCTCGAATACCATTTGAACGTAAAGCCGCCCCAGATTACCCTTGATTTTGAGTCGTTGAAGGACAGCACCATGAGCACGATGACCGGTGAATAGAGAATCAGAAAGATGAGCGCAACATAAAACTTCTGAATAAAGCCCGAAATGCGCTTTACCATAGTGTAGCCCCCTCTCCTTCACGGTCATACCGCTGCATGATTATCATGCTGAATACGATGAAAATCATAAGCACGACGGAAAGTCCCGAACCCAAATGCCAGTTGCTGCCCGTGGTGAACTCCTGCTCTATGACATTGCCTATAAGCAGGGTCTTGCTGCCGCCGAGCATATCGGCGATAACGAATTCTGAGATAGACGGCACGAACACCATTGTAATGCCGCTTATGATTCCGGGCAGTGACAAAGGCAGGATGATACGCCTGAAAACCGTAGCGCCGCTTGCGCCTAAGTCATAGGCTGCGTCTATTACTCCGTCGTCGATTTTTACGATTGCGTTGTATATGGGCAGAATCATAAAGGGCAGATAGGTATATACCATGCCTATTATTATTGCCGTCGGAGTATTCATAATATTCAAGGTAGGCAGCTTAATAGCCTCAAGTATGCCGTTGATAACGCCCGTGTTTGAAAGCAGGTTCTGCAAAGCAAGGGTGCGCAGAATATGGTTCATCCACATGGGCAGGACAAAAAGAAATACGACAAATCTGCCCTTGCCGTTTTTAAGCTTTGACAAAATAAGTGCCAAAGGATAGGCCAGCAAAAAACAAATAAGCGTACTGATAAATGCCACTATCAGCGACATGATAAGGGCATTGTAATGTATTGATTCGTTTATGGCAAGAACGTTCTTCAGTGTGAAAGAACCGGTCTTGCGGTCGGTGAAGGCATAGTAAACTATCGTGATTAAGGGCAGAATTGTAAAGCCGATAATCCAGAAAATATACGGTGTCGCAACTAAGCGTCTGCTACTCCTCATCTGTCACCGCCTCCTCGTCCTCGGATAGAGGCTTGTGCATTATCTGGATGTTAAAGGGGTCA
>JAAYOZ010000159.1 GCA_012520115.1 Clostridiales bacterium
ACGGCAGAATCAGGCTAACCGTTTCCTTTGTCGCTTTGATGGCCTACGGCGCAATTATCCTTCTTTTTGCAGGCCTTGTTTTCTTAGAGAATCACCTTTCCGGC
The DNA here is from genome assembly GCA_012520115.1 of Clostridiales bacterium. GTDB lineage: Bacteria > Bacillota > Clostridia > Oscillospirales > Acutalibacteraceae > DTU053. The sequence continues at coordinate 105 of JAAYOZ010000159.1, forward strand.
ACAATATTGATGGTCAGCATCGGCATCATTATGCTGTACCTCGGCGGCTTTGATAAAAAATGGTTCATAGCGGGAATCGTTATCGTGGGCGTCGTGGTCGCTGTATTCGCACTGTTCCCGAGCCTGAGGCCGAACGTATTACAGGAATATATGACGGAGCGAATCGTGGCTTGGCTCGACAAGGACTTCGAGCCTACGGGCGCAAGGTGGCAGGTCAATCAGGCACTATATGCAATCGGCTCCGGCGGCTTCTTCGGTGCGGGTCTGGGCAATTCAAAGCAAAAGTATATGTATGTCTCAGAGCCGCAGAACGACATGATTTTCTCCATAGTTTGCGAGGAATTGGGCTTTGTAGGCGCCGTAATCATACTTTTGCTGTTTGCGGTTCTCGTATGGCGTGGCGTTGTAATCGGTCTAAAGTGTAAGAGTCGATTCGGCGCACTGCTTTCAATGGGTATTGTATTCCATGTGGGACTCCAGACGGTGCTTAACATCGCCGTCGCAACCGACAGTATCCCGAATACGGGCATCGGCCTTCCGTTTTTCAGCTACGGCGGCTCGTCTCTGTTGATTCTGTTGGCGGAAATGGGTATGATTCTGTCTGTATCACGGTATTCCGCAGTCAATAAGAAATAGGATATCTTTCATTTAAGGAGTAGCGAAATGAGAGTTGTATTTGCCGCAGGGGGCACCGGAGGACATATCAATCCTGCCCTTGCCGCAGCCGGTGAGCTTAAAAGAAAAGAGCCGAACGCAGAGATTCTGTTCATCGGCACCGCAGATAAAATGGAGGCTAAGCTCGTACCCGCTGCGGGCTTTGACTTTAAGACAATCAGCATAAGCGGATTTCAGAGAAAGCTCAGCCTTCAGAACATAAAGAGAAATATCATAACCCTCAGAAGGCTTGTTACTTCAGGCTCACAGGTAAAGAAAATTCTGAAGGAATTTAAGCCCGACGCAGTAATCGGCTTTGGAGGCTATGTAAGCGGCCCCGTGGTCAGAACTGCCGCAAAAATGGGCATAAAGACGGCAATCCACGAGCAGAACGCCTTTCCGGGCATTACAAACAAGACCCTTGCAAAGTATGTTGACACGGTAATGACAGCCGTTCCCGAGGCGGAAGACAGGCTAAAATGCAAAAATCCCCCCGTAGTTACCGGCCTGCCCGTGAGGGGAGCGATACTCGCCGCCAATAAGGACTTTTCCCGTGCGGAGCTGCATATCAAGCCCGATGAAATCCTGATTTTTTCAACCGGCGGCAGCCTCGGCGCAAAGACTATAAATGAGCTTATGCTTGAGGTCATCTCCGAGCTTCACACCGACAAGAAGCTTAAATTCATACACGGTCACGGCCAGTACGGCCACTGGTTCCCCGAAAAGCTCAAAGAGCGGGGCATTGATCTGGAAAATTCCCCAAACATAGATGTCAGAGAGTATATTTACAATATGGATGTCTGCCTCTCCGCCGCAGATATAGTTGTATCAAGAGCTGGCGCAGGCTCTATTGCGGAGATACAGGCACTCGGCAAGGCGGCGATTCTGATTCCTTCGCCGAATGTAGCCGAAAATCATCAGTATTTCAACGCAAAGGCCCTTGCAGATAAGGATGCCGCAATTCTGTTTGAAGAAAGCAAGCTCGACAAAAAGCAGTTTGTAGAGTTTATCAAGGAGCTGTCAGCCGATAAGGACAGACTCGGGGAAATCGGCCGGAATGCAAAGAAAATGGCTGTTACCGACGCTCCCGAGCGAATCTGCGGGGAAATCCTAAAGCTTGTAACTAAATAATCAGCTTATTTTTTGTCCTCATATTTCTATTTGCCGGACAAGCCTCAAGCCAATCTTTTTTAAGCTTAATTATGGATAACCTGATAAAATTGTGTTATTTAAATTTCTGGACTTGAAATTTCACCAGAACATCCCTTTCTTCATAATATGAAAGCAGACGATTGTTTTCTTTCATCAGAAAGGGTGTTTTATGCGATGGGGAAATATATAATTGAAGGTCAGAGAAAGCTCCGTGGTGAAATCGACATCCAGGGGTCCAAAAACAGCGCACTTCCTATTTTAGCCGCCACAGTTCTGTGTAAGGGAGTATCAGTTATACATAACTGTCCCAGGCTATCCGATATCGGTGCTACAATCAATATTTTAGAGCATCTCGGCTGCGAGGTAAAAAGGGAAGACTCTACGATTATTGTAGACAGCACAAATGTCAACCGTTATGACATTCCCGAAAACCTTATGCATGAGATGCGCTCATCCATTATTTTTTTGGGCGCAGTTATCGGCAGACTCGGCAAAGCGAACATTTCCACTCCCGGCGGCTGCGAAATTGGACTCAGGCCCATTAACCTTCATCTTGAAGCCATGGAAAAGTTCGGCGTCATGATTGAGGAGGGCTACGGCAGGCTTGAGTGCACTGTGGAGGACGGCTTAAAGGCCGCTAATATTACTCTGTCCTTCCCGAGCGTGGGAGCTACGGAGAATATCATCCTTGCCGCCTCGACCGCAAAAGGCACCACCGTTATTATCAACGCCGCAAGAGAGCCGGAAATAAGCGATCTTGCAGACTTTTTAAACGGCTGCGGAGCAAGAATATCGGGCGCCGGCGAGAGTACCGTCGTAATCGAGGGAGTGCAATCCCTATACGGCACCGAACATACCGTAATCCCCGACAGAATAGCTGCCGCAACATATATGGCGGCGGCCGCC
>JAAYOZ010000021.1 GCA_012520115.1 Clostridiales bacterium
CGTTCGTGATGCGGCTGAGTTTCTTTGCAAAGCCCACATTTATAAGCTCTTTGGAATTTATCAGCTTATAGTGCTTATCAAACTGCCAGGCGCAGAACATTATTATTCCAAGCTTTGCAATCTCCGAGGGCTGTATTGTAAAGCCCGTAAGGCCGGGAATCGTCAGCCACCTGTGGTGGCCCACCTTAACCGCCGGAGTGAACAGAACCAAAACCAAAAGGAACAGTGAAGCGAAAAAGCCGAATAATGCGGCGAGTCTGTAATACTCGAACCTGACCCTTGACAGCACAATCATCAGCACATATCCCATTACGGCAAAGACCAGCTGCCTGTAAAAGAAGTGGGTTGAGTTCTTATACTTTTGAAGTGCGTAAGGGTAGCTGGCGGAAAACAGCATTACAAGGCCGATTACAAGCAAAAGCGTTACCGCTATGAAGAATATAAGGTCAAAGCTGCCCTCGGCAACCGCCATTCTTATAAGGCCCTTTTGCTTTCGCCTCTTTACTCTTTCTGCCAAGCCAAACACCCCTTCATGTCACGATACTGAGTTTTTATAATTATATACCATTTGCTTTAGACAGGTCTGCCGAACCATGTAATAAGAATGGAAATAATTCCGCCGATTGCGCCGATAAGACTGAAAACCTTTACTATTTTTACTTCCTTCCAGCCGCTTTTTTCAAAATGGTGATGTATCGGGGCCATTTTGAAAATGCGCTTTCCGCCGGTCAACTTGAAATAGCCTATCTGAATAACATCCGATAGGAATTCGATTACATAGATAACGCCGACTGTCAGAATAAGCCACGGTGCGTCAAGGGCATAGGCAATTGCAAGCACCATACCTCCGAGGAACAGTGCGCCCACATCGCCCATCATGACCTTTGCAGGGTGCCAGTTCCAGATAAGATAGCCGATAAGCGCGCCGAAAAGTGCGCTTGAAATGAGGCTTACGCCGAACATATTTCTGAAGACTGCAATTACCGCAAAGCTGACACAGGCAACTGCAGTGACGGAGGCGCAAAGGCCGTCTATTCCGTCTGTAAAGTTTACTGCGTTTACGGTGCAGTAAATCGCAATCACGCCGATTATCCAGTAGAAAATGCCTATATCCCTGACTCCAACAAAGGGTATAAACACATAGGTAGCTCCCGCAGTGCTGAGGGTATAGAGATATAAGCCCATTATGGCGACTTCGGCAATGCTCTTTTGCATTATGGTAAGGCCTAAGTTTCTGCCGCGCTTTACTTTAACATAGTCATCGGCAAAGCCTACAAGTCCGAAGGCAATGGCCATAAGCAGGCCGCCGTAAATCTTTATTTTCATTGAGGCGGGGACAAGTGAATCGCCTGCAATAATATCGATACCTCTGAGCTTATAAGTAAGTATTGTAACCGCCAAGGAGGAAATTATTCCCGCAATAAACAGGATTCCGCCCATGGTAGGAGTGCCCTGCTTTTTCTTATGCCAGGCCGGGCCGATATCAAGAATGGTCTGACCGAATTTAAGCTTGTGCAGCCACGGGATTACTACATAGCCCAGCGCATAAGATACGCCGAAGCCTATAACCACCGAGAGTATTATTGCAAACCAGTTATTCATTATATCCTGTCCTTTCAGGGCATATATCTACTATTCGCCGAGCATTTCATATAGCTTATTCATAGCAGTTTCAAGCTTCATTCCCCTGCTGCCTTTGAACAGCACGCCGTCGTTGGGTTTGACGGTTTCAAACAGCTTCTTTGCAAGGCTGTCATGGTCATTAAAGGAATAGACCTCTTTCAAGCCGAGTTCTTTGGCTTTTTCAGCAGTATGCCGTGTCATTTCGCCGTAGGTAAGCAAAATGTCAACATTATTGTTTACCGCAGCTTCGCCGATAAGTGCGTGGGACTTCTCTGCTATATCGCCCAGCTCCAGCATATCTCCGAGAACGGCGATTCTTCGTTTAACGGGCAGATTTTTAAGCACACTAAGAGCTGCATTGACCGAATCGGGGCTTGCGTTGTAACAGTCCTCTATAAAGGTTATCACCTTTACAACATTAATGCGCTGACGCATACCACTTGGAGTGTAAAGGCAAAGAGCATTACACATGTCATTAAGATGAATATCAAAGGCGGCACCTGCGCCGAGGGCTAAGAGGGAGTTCATTATATTATGTCTGCCTGCCACGGGCAGCTTTACATGCCCCTTATGCCCTAAGACATATACATCAAATTCACTGCCTTCAGCCGATTCGATTATGTTTTCTGCATATACGTCTGCCTCTTGCTCCAATGAGCACTTTATAAGCCTGAAGCCTTGTATATCGGCGCCTGAGAGCATATCGTTGTCCGCATTTATGATAAGGGGGCTGCCCGTCTTCATGCCTTCGAGGATTTCAAGCTTGGCTTTAAGAATGTTCTCCCTTGAGCCGAGGTTTTCTATATGGGTTATGCCCACATTCGTTATTATTGCTGCATCCGGGGCGGCGATTCTTGTGAGGAGCGAAATTTCTCCGCTGTGATTCATGCCCATTTCGACGATTGCGGCATCGTGACAAGGTTCAATGCTTAACAGAGTTGCAGGGACGCCCACATCATTATTCAGGTTTCCCTGAGTTTTATATGTTTCATATTTTGCCGAAAAGCACAGGGCTGTCAGGTCCTTTGTTGTGGTTTTACCGACGCTGCCTGTAATGCCTATGACCTTTACGCCTGTTTTAACTCTGTAATACGCTGCGAGACTCTGATAAGCCGTTTTAGTGTTCTGCACAAGGATATACGGAACGTTGACAGGCGGTACGGCTTTACACATAACGGCTGCTGCGCCGGACTTAACTGCCGATTCTATAAACTTGTGCCCGTCAAAGTTTTCTCCCTCAAGGGCGACAAACAGACCGCCTGAAAGGGGCTTTCTGCTGTCTGTGAAAACTCCGCTTATCTCAATATCCGTTGAAGCATAGCCTCCTACGGCCTTTGCTATTTCCTGTGTGCTCAGCTTCATCAATTTGCCTCCAGTGCATTACAATAAAACATATATTAGCATAAAACCATAAAACTTCAAGCTTTTATTTGCCGCCGAGCAATTCTTTTACAACCTCACGCTCATCATAATGGATGGTTTTATCCTTTAATATCTGATAGGTCTCCTGACCCTTGCCCGCAAGCAGGACTATGTCCCCTGCCCTTGCTTCATTTAAGGCAAGCTCAGTTGCCTTTCTGCGGTCGGGCTCGACTATGACCTTTGCCTTTGAGTTTGTTATGCCTGCAAGAATATCTTCTATTATTTTTTCCGGGTCTTCGGTTCTCGGATTGTCGGAGGTAACGACCGCAACATCCGAAAGCTGGCTTACCACATCGCCCATTATAGGCCGCTTGGTTCTGTCTCTGTCGCCGCCGCAGCCGAAGAGGGTTATTATTCTGCCTTCGGCAATCTGCCTGAGTGCGGTTATGACATTGATAAGTCCGTCGGGGGTATGGGCGTAGTCGATTATGACAGTGTAGTCCGTATTTGTCGGGACAATTTCAACCCGTCCCTTTACGCCCTCGGCCTTTTCCAAGGCATCAAGAACATCTTTAAGGCTGAAGCCCATTTCTATTAATGTAACAGCCGCAGCCATTGAGTTGTAAACCGAGAACTTGCCGGGGATACCTATATGCACCCTGCCGATATCGCCTTTAGTAACAAGCTCATATTCAACAAAGCTCTGACGGTACTGAATATTCTTCGCAGTATAGTCTGCGGCATCGTTCTCAATTGAAAAGCTGACCGCCCTTGACTTAATACCTTCAATCATGTCCTTATGATAGCTGTCGTCCATATTTACGATTGCAAGCTCTGACATGGAAAACAGCTTTTTCTTTGCGTCCCTGTAAGCTTCAAACGTGTGGTGATAATCAAGGTGGTCCTGGGTTAAGTTAGTGAACACTCCGGTCACAAAATTGCAGCCCGCCACTCTCTCCTGGGCGAGTGCCTGAGAAGAGACCTCCATTACGCAGTATTCGCAGTTTTCGTCCGCCATCTGCCTGAACAGCTCCTGAAGCTGAAACGGCTCGGGAGTGGTCAGCTCTGCAGGGAGTTCAGTGTCTCCTATCATATTCTTAACGGTGCCTATAAGGCCTGCCTTTATGCCGAGCTTTTCCAAGACGGACTTTATAAGAATTGCCGTTGTGGACTTACCGTTTGTGCCTGTAATGCCTATAAGCTTAAACTCACGGGAGGGATTATTAAAGAAGGCCGAGCACATAAGCGAATATGCTTTTCTTGTATTGTCCGTAATGACCTGCTGCTTTAGTCCTAAATCTCTTTCGACTATGACCGCAGCAGCCCCGTCCTCAATAGCCTTTGCGGCGGCGCTGTGTCCGTCAAACTTATTGCCCTTGATACAGACAAAGACGCAGCCCTTTGTTATCTTCGACGAGTTATCGGTTATATCGGTAATATCCGTATCTTCAAAAGCGGATAGTACATTGACTTCTTTAAGTAATTCGGATAGCTTCAATTTATTCCCTCCTATGCTTTGCTATTCATTCGAGTCGGCAACATCGACATTTGACTTGAAGTACACTGTAACAACAGTGCCGAGAGGTACCTTTTCACCCGCTGCGATGCTCTGCCTGTAAGCGAAAACCTCTCCGCTGTTTAATGAGCTGCCGGCAATTTTAACATTCAGGCCGTTATTTATGGCTGCCTTGTTAGCTGCGGAAACCGTCATTCCCTTAAAGTCGGGGACGACTGCCTCCTGCGAGGTATTATTTGCTTCCGTGTAGAGGACCACAACGCCCTTCTTGGGGATGACCCTGTCGGCCTCGGGCGACTGGGCGATGACCGTATCGCCGCTGCCTATTACTCTTACCGTAAAGCCTGCCTGAGAAACCTGATTCTTAGCTTCGTTTATATTCTTAGAAACCACATTGGGAGCGTGGCTTACAAGAAGGCTGAGTTCTGTATCGGAGTATGACGGCTCGATGTTGAGGTACGGCAGAACCTGGTCAAAGACCTCGCCTGCTACGGGAGCTGCAACTCCGCCGCCGCCGTGCTCGCCGACGGGCTCATCGACGGCTATGAGGACTGCTATCTGCGGGTCGTTTGCCGGAGCGAAGCCGACGAAGGATGCAACATAGGCTCCCTCTTTGCCGAGCTTCTGCGAAGTACCGGTTTTGCCCGCCACATGGTAGCCCGCCACATAGGCGTTTTTACCTGTACCGGTCTTAACAACATCCTCTAAGTATCCTCTGAGTACAGAGGCGGTTTTTTCTGATATAACCTGACGCTTAACCGTGGGAGTGAATTCTCTTATAACCTTGCCCTCTGCGTCGATTTCCTTTGCAACCACATAGGGCTGCATGAGCTTGCCGCCGTTGGCAACTGCCGAAATGGCGGTAATCATCTGAATCGGCGTGACCTGGAATGACTGACCGAAGGCATAGCTTGAAAGCTGCGATATTCCGAAGCCCTTTTTGGAGTGGTAGGTTACTCCTTCTGCGGGTGCTGCCTCGCCGGGCAGGTCGATGCCCGTCTTTTCGGTAAGGCCGAAGGCCTCGAAGTACTCATAATACTTTTCGGTGCCTACTAATTTTGCAATTGTAACTGCAAAGGGGTTGCAGGAGTTTTTAAGCAGGTCGGGCAGCCTTTGCGGGCCGTGACCGCCGTGCTTCCAACACCTGATAATTCTGTCCGCAACCGCTATGGAGCCGGTGCAGGTGTAGCCGAAATTGCCGTTTACAAGCCCCTCTTCAAGAGCCGATGCCACGGTGATTACCTTAAATACGGAGCCTGGCTCATAGCTGTCGCTTATGGTCCTGTTGCGCCATTGAGCGTACTTTGCATTCAGGAGGGCTTTGCTCTTTTCCTCCTCGTTTTCTATTTTCTCTATTTCCTGTTTTACCTTTTCATCTAATATTATATCCGGATTATTCGGGTCAAAGTCGGGCAGGTTTGCCATTGCGAGAATAGCGCTGGTTTTGACATCCATTACAATGCCGTAGACATTCTTGGCGTTTGTTTCGCTTATGGAGTGATTCAGTACGCTCTCAAGATAATACTGGATTACTTCATCTATTGTAAGCACAAGATTTGTGCCGGGAATTGCGTCGTATGTGGATTCATACTGATTGGGCATGGCCTCGAGCCTGCCGTCCTTAGCGGTAACTACCCTGCCGGCAGTGCCTGTCAGAGTGTCGTTATAAAGAAATTCAAGCCCTGCCCTGCCGATATCGTCTTTTCCGGTAAAGCCGAGTACCGTTGCAGCAAAGCCCGAATAGGGATAGTATCTTTTTGTGTCCGGGTCGATATTTACGACTCCGGTTAGCTTGTTGTCCTTAATAAACTTCAGAACTTCCTCCATTACAGGCTTTTCGATCTGACCCCTTATAAGCTCATAGCCCACATGACTCCTGTCCGCCTTCTTCTTTACTGTTTCGGGGCTTACCTCAAGTATCTGTGAAAGCCCGTCAACTATAAGCTGCTTTGTGGCGTCGGTTTTTATCTTTGAAGGGTCTATGTAAACGAGCCAGACGGATGCGCTTTGAGCCAGCACCTTCATGTTTCTGTCGTATATGGTTCCACGCTGTGCTTTTATGACCGTATCGCTTAATTGCTGTGCCTCCGCCTTTGCCTTGTACTCCTCACCCTTGACGATCTGAAGATACGCAAGACGACCGCTTAAAGCAACAAAACCTGCAACTATAAAAAGTGCAAGTATTATTAGGCCTCTTGATGACAGGAGTTTCTGATTATTCAAAAATGCACACTCTCCTTATAAGCAACCTCCACCGAAGGCTTTACGCTTTCGGCAGAGGTTATTTTCATTTATCAATGCAAGTTGAACAACCCCTGCATTATTATTATTGAAGAATTAAAAAATATATGCCAAAAGCTGACGCAAAATTGAAGGTTCTTCCTTGACTTCCTTGCCGCCTGACACTACAACCTCGTCGCCCTTGGACAGATTGATATAGGACTCCCTGCCCGGCTCAAGCTTCATCATGCCGAGCACATTCTCTGCATACTCGTCGACATTCTTAACAGAGACAATTGAGTCGATTGACATCTGCAGTCTGACTGCCTCGCTTTTTTCCACAGCAAGCTTTTCCTCGATTTTGGTAATCTCTCTTGTGGTCTCATCGAGCCTTACATTGCAGTAAATCTTTATGGACAGCATTGCGAACAAAACCGCCATAACCGCTAAGACCTTTGCGCCCTTTTGCATATTGGTGCGCATCTGCTTCTTTACTTCAAGCCTCGGGTCGGTCTTTTTCTGCACCTTAGGCTGCACTTTAAGGTCAGGCTTCTTTACCTTTTGCTGCGGAGCCTTCTTGGGGGCTGCATTACTGTTCACTTTTCTCTCATATGGCTCAAACAATGAAAAATCATATGCTTCTGTTCCATAATATGAAGGCATTGTCAGTCCCTCTTTCTTTGAATTTGCTTATTTAATCGGCAGTTTTCTGACCGCTCTTAATCTTGCGCTTCGACTTCTGTTGTTTTCTTCGGTTTCTTCTTCGCCCGGCTCTACGGACTTAAAGGGCAGCTCCCCTCTCGGAGTTTTGCCGCACACGCATACGGGGAAATCCTTGGGGCACTCGCAGCCCTTGCAGAACTCGCTGAACTTCTGCTTTACGATTCTGTCCTCAAGGGAGTGGAAGGTTATTATCGCAAGCACTCCGTTTTCGTTTAAGACGCTGAACATATCCTCTATTGCACCGGGCAGCAGCTCAAGCTCCCCGTTTACTTCGATTCTGATTGCCTGAAAGGTTCGCCTTGCCGGGTGGCCGCCTTCTCTGCGGGCTCTGGCGGGAATGGAGATTTTTATGATTTCGGCAAGCTCTGCGGTGGTTTCAATAGGCTTTTTTGCCCTTGCCCGGACGATGTTTGCGGCTATGCTTTTTGCAAACTTTTCTTCGCCGTATCTGAAAATAACCTGAGCCAGCTCTTTTTCAGAGTAGGTATTGACTACATCCCTTGCGGAGAGGCCGGACTTGTCCATTCGCATATCGAGCGGGGCGTCCTTGTGAAAGGAAAAGCCTCTTTCGTCCGTGTCGAGCTGAAATGAACTCACGCCCAAATCTGCAAGGATTCCGTCAACGCCGTCTATATTCAGCTCTGCAAGCACCGCTTTTATTTCCGAGAAGTTATTGTTTACTATTGTAACTTTGCTGTCATCCTTAAAGCGTTCGGTCAGAACGGCAATTGCGTCCGGGTCACGGTCTATGGCAATTAATCTGCCGGACTTCAGCCTTTTCAGCATTTCGGCACTGTGTCCGCCGCCGCCTGCCGTGGCGTCCACATAGATGCCGTTTTCCTTAATCTGTAATGCGTCAACCGATTCGGTAAGCAGGACTGATTTATGCTTGAATTCCATTTGCTTCCTCGCTTTACTCTGTCGACTATTGACAGCAATTAATAGATAATTTCGGGATAAAGCTCGTCCTCGCTTAAATCCTCAGAGGCGGGCATAGCCTCCTCGTTCCATCTGTCCATATCCCATATTTCAATTCGGTCTGTCATACCGAAGATCATTACGTCCTTTTTAAGTCCCGCATGCTCTACAAGGAAGGGGCTTAATGTGATTCTGCCCTGCTTGTCCGGCTCGACGGTAAGCACGCCGTAGAACGCACGCCTTTGCCTTTTTCTTTCTTCCCTTGTGGAGGACTGACCCTTAATCTGATTTGCGATAGCTTCCCACTTTTCATTGGTGAACACGAAAAGGCAGCCGTCGGGGGCGGGATAGACTATGAAGGATTCGCCGAGAGCTTCACGAAAGCGAGCGGGCATAAATATGCGGTTTTTAGCGTCTATCGTATGCTTAAAGTCGCCCTGAAAAAGCATCTGCAAATCCTCCCTTCATCAATAACTTAAAATCGAGTGAGATACGAGTTTATTGCCCCTATTTTAGTAATTTTTATACTTTTTTATCCACTTCGCCCCACTTGCCTATCATTATATATTGTTGAAGCGTTAAATGCAAGACTTTTTATTCATTTTGGCTAAAAAAAATACCGCATTATTGTGCTCGAAAGAGCAACAAACCACAATATATATGGTGTTTTTCAAGCAGAACAAAAAACGGGCAAATTTCTGGCGAATTTGCTCGAAAAATTTACTTCTTATTAATATATTGTGCAAACCGAGAACAAAATTCCCATTTTTTTGAAATTCTTGCCCTCTGATTGTCCTTAAAGTGTTGATTTATGAGGGGGCATGTGCTATCATTTTTATAGCTATATGGAGCTAACTTGAAAGCGAGGTGAATACAATGGAGCAACTTAAGGAAATTCTCGAGAAGGTTGTACGATTCATAATCGACATGCTTTACAGCATGGGCATAGAGCTTGACTATGACAAGCTTTTCCCCACCCAACCCGCAGACGAAGATTAATTACTGAGCTTTTTGCTTAAAGGGGATACAGAAAGCTGTATCCTCTTTTTTTTGTCGTCTCGCCTTTAAAACTTTAGCTCAGTCCATGTTTATTTTTTTGCAAAAGCACTGGCAAATAATTTTGAAAATTCACATATGATTTAACAATAAAAGCTATTGATTTACAGAGAATAATGTGTTATTATTTCTTCCGCACGGTTTCGCCGAGCAGCTTACAATAAAATATTCGGTCGTTTCGGGGTGTGGCGAAGTTTGGTATCGCGCTTGGTTCGGGACCAAGAGGCCCCGGGTTCAAATCCCGGCACTCCGACCAATAAAAAAGACTTGTTTGGATAGTCCAGACAAGTCTTTTTTGTTATTGCTTTTATAGTGAATAACCATTTGCAGAATGGGAAAAGTTTGAATATAGAGAAAGTACTTTTATTTAAAGAGGTTTGAGATGATACCCTTTAATTTTGCGTATTACAGGCCGGATTCGTTAAAGGCGGCTGAAAAAGTTTTTTCCGAGCTTCAGGCAAAGGGGCAGAAGGCTCTATACTATGCCGGGGGCAGTGAGATCATTACCATGAGCCGCTCAGGTTCCATTCAGCCAGATGCCGTAATCGATATTAAGGAAATCCCCGAATGCAAAGGGCTGTCAATCGACAAGGCTTTTTTGCATATCGGCAGCGCATGCACCCTGAATCAGATTTCCCAGTCTAAGGCCTTTCCCCTGCTGGGGCTTGTCTGCGGCAGGATAGCCGACCACACTAATCAATGCAGAATCACCCTCGGCGGCAATATCTGCGGCACGATTCATTACAGAGAAACCACGCTGCCTCTTTTGCTGTCCGATTCCAACGTTACCCTGTTCGGTCCTGAGGGCGAGAGGATGCTGCCCTTTGACAGGGTATTTGACGGCAGAATCAATCTTGCCCCCGGCGAGCTTTTAGTTAAGGTGCATATCCCCGTCTGGGCTTTGAAGGCACGGCATTTTCACATCAAGCACACCGCTCAGGAGAAAATCGATTACCCCTTGATAAGCGTTGCGGCGCTTGTGAAAGAGGACTTTCTGCGCATTGCCTTTTCCGGTGTTTGCGCCTATCCCTTCCGCAGTCAGCAGATTGAGCTTGTGCTGAACAATAAAACCCTCTCCCCTGCTCAAAGGGCTGATATGGCGCTGACGCTGCTGCCCTGCGAGGCTATCGGCAATTATGCCGGCTCTGCAGAGTATCGGAGCTTTGTATTGAAAAGCACCCTTGAGCAGCTTCTGGAGGAATGGGAGAATGGTTAAATACGAGGACAGGGCGGTCATCACCCTGAACATAAACGGCGATGTGCACAAGGTCGCCGTGCACCCCTCAGATCTGCTGCTTGACGTACTTCGTGAGCAGCTCGGGCTGACCGCCGCAAAGCCCGGCTGCAAAAACGGCGACTGCGGCGCCTGCACAATTATAATTGACGGCCTGCCCGCAAAATCCTGCCTTGTACTTGCGGTTGAGGCCGAGAATCATACCATTCTGACCGTGGAAGGGCTAAAGGGTCAGTCGCCCGTGCAGAAAGCCTTCGTGGATGCAAATGCCTTTCAGTGCGGCTACTGCACAAGCGGCTTTTTAATGGTCTGCGAGGCTTTAAGAACGCAGTACCCGGATTTGCCGGAGGAGTATATAATAGAAGAATGGCTGCAATCGAATCTTTGCCGCTGCACCAGTTATAAGGAAATAAGAAATGCCGTCAGGCTTATGTATGAGCAGTAATGACGTGACGGTTGCGGCTTTTTATCCGCTATTAACAAATAGGTTGTCTTATTTACAATAAGTGTTATTATTTATCCCGAAATTACATTTTTATAAAGAAAATTCTTGCAAATAATAATATGACGTGTTATACTTTCAAGGCAAAACTCACGCAGACTGATTATCTTGTTGTGCATCTTGTATGTCCAAGGTAAGTTGACGTCTGCGGCGGTAAAACAAAGGAGGCTATTTAATGGCAGTAGTATCAATGAAACAGTTGCTTGAAGCCGGCGTTCACTTCGGGCATCAGACAAGAAGATGGAACCCCAAAATGGCTAAGTACATCTTCACAGAGCGTAACGGAATTTACATCATCGACCTTCAGAAGACAGTAAGAAAGCTTGAAGAAGCTTATGCATTCGTTCGTGAGGTTGCCGAAAGCGGTCAGGAAGTCCTCTTTGTCGGCACAAAGAAGCAGGCTCAGGATTCCATTAAGGAAGAAGCCGAAAGATGCAATATGCCCTATGTTAACGCACGTTGGCTCGGCGGCATGCTCACAAACTATAATACAATTAAGCTTCGCATAAAGAGACTTGCACAGCTCAAGGCTATGGAAGAGAACGGCACCTTCGACCTTCTGCCCAAGAAGGAAGTCGTTAAGCTCAAGCTCCAGATAGAAAAGCTTGAGAAGTTCCTTGGCGGTATCACCGAGATGCGCCGTATGCCCGCTGCATTATTCGTAGTTGACCCCCGCAAGGAAAAGATTGCCGTTGCCGAAGCTAAGAAGCTCGGTATCCCGATTATAGCTATTGTTGACACAAACTGCGACCCGGATCAGATTGACTATGTCATCCCCGGTAACGACGACGCTATCAGAGCAGTTAAGCTCATAGCAGGCGCTATGGCTGATGCGGTTCTTGAAGGCCGTCAGGGCGAGCAGCTTGCTCCCGCTGCCGAAGAGGCTTCTGAGGAAGCCGAAGAGGTTGTCGAAGAGGCTGCCGCAGAAGAAGCTGCAGAGTAATTACAACAAAACTGCAAGCCCGTACCCCGTGCGGGCTTGTTTTTAAGAAACAGGCGTAAAGTGTTTACCTAAATGTTTTTATCGGCCTGAAAATTATAATAAATAGGAGGATATGACCATGTCGTTCACCGCAAAAGATGTTCAAGCGTTAAGAGAAAAAACCGGCGTTGGTATGATGGAGTGCAAAAAGGCTCTTGTTGAGACCAACGGCGATATGGAAAAGGCTATTGACGTTCTCAGAGAAAAGGGACTCGCCGCAGCTACAAAAAAGGCCGGCAGAATCGCTGCCGAGGGCGTAGTTCTTGCCTATAAAGATACCGATTCAAATGTAAGCGTACTTGTTGAAGTAAACAGCGAGACTGACTTCGTTGCAAAGAATGAAGAGTTCAAGGCTTTCGTACTTGACGTTGCCAAGACCATCGCAAAGGCAAATCCCGCCGATGTTGATGCTCTCCTTACCACAAATCTTGCCGGCTCCGACCGTACCGTTCAGGAGCATGTTCAGGATAAGGTTCTTTCAATCGGTGAGAATATTAAGGTTCGCCGCTTTGTAAGAGTTGAGGGCGACACAATCGAATATGTCCATGGCGGCGGCTCCGTAGGCGTTCTTGTTGTTCTTGACACCGATAAGGACACAGCTGCTAAGGACGAGGTTATTACAATGGGTAAGGACGTTGCAATGCAGATTGCAGCTATGAGCCCGCAGTATCTCAAGGAGTCCGATGTTCCCGCAGATGTTATCGAGCATGAAAAGGGCATCCTTATGGCACAGCTTCAGGCTGACGAGAAGATGGCCAACAAGCCCGAAAAGGTCCTCGAGGGCATCATTAAGGGTAAGCTGAACAAGTACTTTAAGGAAGTCTGCCTGCTCGAGCAGCAGTTCGTTAAGGATGACGACCTCACAGTCGCTCAGTATATCGACTCGGTTGCAAAGCAGGTCGGCGCACCCGTCAGCGTTTCCGCTTTCTATCGTTATGCTAAGGGCGAAGGCCTTCAGAAGAAAGAGGATAACTTCGCTGACGAAGTTTCCAGCATGATTAAATAATTAACGCTAAAAGTCAGAGCTATGACGAAAGTCATAGCTCTTTTTTTGCATAAAAAAACCGCCGCTTGGGCGGTTATCTTATTTATATATAGACCATTTGCCGAAGGGTATGATTCTTGTCAGTGCCTTGCCGAGGACATATCTTTCATCGATGAAGCCGACAAGTGTCGAACGGCTGTCGGTGGAGTTGTTTCTGTTGTCGCCCATGCAGAAAAGATAGCCTGTGGGGACTACGACCGGGAAATCAATCTGTGAAATATTCGGCACGGTAGCAGGGGTTGAGGTATAGGGCTCATAGAGCGGCTCGCCGTCAACATAAACGGTTCCGGTTTCGTTGTCCAAATCAACTGTCTGACCGCCTACGGCAATTACCCTTTTAATCAGAGGTTCCTTGAAGTATGTGGGCTGAGCGATTACGATTATATCGCCGTATTTCGGCTCATTATATGAGGTCGTTACTATCAGCCAGTCGCCGTTTGAGAGAGTGGTGTCCATTGAGTGTCCCGAAACGCCCACAAGGCGGAACAGGAATGTAAATATAATAGTTATAGTGATAATTGACGATACAAGCACTGAGGCTACTTCGTATGCCGTATCTACAATTCTGTCCTTCATAAGCACATATCCTTTACTCAAGATAAGGAATAAACATATCAGCCGGCTGCTTTATCCGCATCACCGACAAAGAATGTAATCTCCGGTGTGACCCTAACAAGCACCTTGCCGAGTATTCTGTTAATGTCAACGCAGCCGACGAGGCTTGACCTGCTGTCAAGGGAGTGATTTCGGTTGTCGCCCATGACAAAGACGCAGCCTTCAGGCACCGTTATGGGAAACTGAACGTCAAAGAAACGCTCGGTGGGCTCTGCTATATAAGGCTCGTCCAGCACCTGCCCGTTTACCGAGACGGTATTGGTTGCGAAATCTATGTCTACAACGTCGTTTTCCTTGCCGATTATCCTTTTTACCAAGGGGCGCTCGTTTGTCGTTTCCCTACTTATTATAACTATATCGCCGTATTCAGGCTCGAAGTAAAGGCTCGAAATGCAAAGCCAGTCGCCGTGAGACAGAGTGTTAAGCATCGAGTCGCCGTCGACATCGACCATTCGGAAAAGGAATGTAAACACGAGGCAGACTGTAAAGAGAGCGGCGGAAATCGAGCCGAGCAGATCATATAAATAAAGTAAAAAACGACCGGGCGGTTTTTGCGGCACGACTTCTTCATAGTCGAAACTTATTAAATAATCTTCACGCCGACGCAAACCGTTCCCTCCCCTATTAAGGATTCTGCATAAATAATAATACTATTGGAGATTAATTACAATAGCAAAAAAGGGCATATATATGCCCCTTACTGCTGATTTGAAACTTACTAAATCTGCTCTTTAACCTTGGCAGCCTTACCGACACGACCACGCAGATAATAAAGCTTGGCTCTGCGGACACGACCGTGACGTACAACCTCAACCTTTGCTACATTAGGTGAGTGAACCGGGAAGACTCTTTCAACGCCGACGCCGTATGAAAGACGTCTGACGGTAAATGTCTCTGAAACGCCGCTGCCCTTGCGTGCAATTACTATGCCCTCAAAGACCTGTATTCTTTCACGCTCACCCTCACGGATTTTAACGTGAACTCTGACGGTGTCGCCGATAGAGAATGCGGGGACATTTTCCTTGAGCATTCCGGCTTCGATAATTTTAAGTGCGTCCATAATAACCTCCTGTAAATTCGACCGTTCATGCATACGCAGCGGAACGTCTGTCCAAAAGCGGAGAAAGCTTTTGGTCGCCGTTTGTCGCAACATCCGCAAACGAACGCTAAAATATATTAGCACAATCAAAGCTGCTATGCAAGAGTTATTTTTGCTTAAAGCGGCTTATTTTAATTATTTTAGTAAGAATTGTGAGATTCTTGCCCTGGTTTGCGCTTATATTAGGCAAGCTTATTATTTCCAGAATTCAAAGATTCTTCCGAAGGAGTACAATATTCTTTGCATTTCACTTGAAGGCCTGTTGAAAATCTGCCATGAGAAAAGCTCTGCGGTCACAAGGATAACGGATATTACAACCGAGGCGGTGAACAGCTTTGTGATTATTCTCTTAACGCCCTCGTTCTGCGTTCTGTTAAACAGCACAAACAGTATTGTATAGGCGGTTATAATAATCTGCCAGTTAAAGTCTGCGCCGTATCTGACGCCGTAGCCGCTCTCCCATATTGAAGCGATAATTATAAATGGGGCGACTATGCCCAATGCAAGCAAAAGTATGGCGTATGTCCTTTTGTTTTTGGACTCAGATGTTTTATATGCCTTTCTCCAGTAAGCAAGGGACAAAACAGGCATTACCTTGAACAGAAGGCCGATTGCCGTATTTGTGGCAACGTAATAAAAGCCGTTCGGCGAGAAGGTCTGAACCTTTGAAACAAAGAACGGGAAGTTCGGCGAAAACTCCGGGAAGGCAAACAGGAAGTTAAAGAAGCCGATTGCCGCAAGGTGGACATGGAACTCAGTCTTAGTAAAGTCGTTTATGGTAAGGGAATACTGGATTCCGAAGTCAAGGGGCGAGCCGAAGCGCAGATAGTTATATGCCATCTGTAAGCCGCCGAATATGGCAAAGGGCAACAGCGAAGCGACGGCATACTTTATAAACAGTTTAAGCTTCTTGGCATTTGCGTTTTTCAAGTACTTCTTTAAGCCCACAAAAATGAAGATAAGAGCCACCACCGAATAGACCGCAAGGGTCGGTCTGCAAAGCACCGCCAAGGCAAGGAAGGTGCTTGACAGCATTAAGAATCTGAGCTTAATTTTGCCATCGCCTATTACATTGGACTTGAGCATGAAATAGGCTCCGGCGGTGACACATAAGAAGCCTGAGGTCTGGGCAATCTCATAGAATAGCGGCGTCGGGAAGCAGTACAAAACTCCGCTTGCAAGCTGAAGCATAATAAGGCCGCCGATTACAAGGTTTAACGGGGTCTTGCCGTGGAATTTCTTAATGAACTCAAGATATAAAAGTGAAAGGAATATCATTCCGAGCCCGCCGAAAAGCAATACTGCCAACGGGGTCGAGAAATAGTAGCCTGTTATCAGGTGGTAGGGTAAGAATAAGAAGATAACAGGGGCGATACCGTAGTAGGAATAGTATTTGCCGTTAAAGAAGACATGGTCCCATAAGCAGTCTATGCCCTGCCTTGCGGCTGAGTCATAGGGGTTTTTGAGCTCCAAAAGCTCCTGAGAAGGCTCGGCAATAAGGCTTACCTGACCGTTCTTAAAGGCGTCCACAAGCTCCTGCGTTATCTGGTTGCCTTTTGTTGTACTGAATTCGCTCTTTATATACCCTGTTTTGCCGCATATCAGAAATGCCGAATATGTCACAAACAAAAAAGTAACGATGACAAAAAGAAACTTTGCGTCAAACTCTATCTTTTCAAAGGGCTGCTGTAAAAGATTTGAATTCAAAAGCAGATAAACAGCAAATACGCCTAAAACAATTATAAGGAAGCGTATGACTGAAGCCTTTAGCCCCATAGGTTTATTAACCTGCACGGAGCGAAGCGTAATTGTCTCCCCCGGCTCTGCGGTGATTTCAATATGCATATCCTTTATCGCACCCGATGCGTTTATCGGGAAGGTGCGGCTTTTTTCATTGTCGTTTATAATCTCGCCATTTGCGATGTGATGCCGCAGATAAGAGGTCGTATCGTCGGAATAGCTAATATTTACGGTTGTCTTTTGATTTGTGTCCGAGCTTAAATCCAAAGTCAGGGTACCGACCGGCAGATTCAAGTCGCTTATCTTTATATTTGCGGTAATGCCGTCTTTTTTTCCTTCAATTATGTACTTTTCACCGTCAAACTTTACTTCGTCAGCCGAAAACTCAAAATCTGGCGTCACAAACGGGTATTCCTTCGGCATCAGCTTATAGGAATTAAAGCTGAAAACAAAAAGCTCAAGGAACATTGCAATGAGCATAAGCTTTGACAGAAAAGAAAGGTGCTTTTTGCCTGTGTCTGTCTTAGTGAATTTCGACGCAAGACCTTTTGCGACAAAGACAAGCAGGCAGACAACAAAGACCCAAAGGCTGAAATATCTGATATGTGAAAGCTTTATAAGCCCCGTGATTTCGCAGGCTGACAGAACAAGACTCAAAATGAGCGCAGCGACAGAGGCAATCTTTAAAAGCTTTTTGCTTCTTATTAATATATCGGGGGCTTTCTCGGCATAGGCCGAAAAAGTGTAAACGGTAACGATGAGGGCTGATATGGTACTAAGTATCAGGATAATCCAGTCCAACATTTTCACTCCTTTGCTTGTTCTGACATAAGACAGTCACTCAAGCAGTTTTGTCCGATGAATTTGCATTCGGCTTTCAAAAACCGACATAATTATAGCATAATTCTTTAGTTTATAAATAGGCAGAAGGGTTTTTATTAAATATTAATAATTTATGATATTAGCCGTCGTTATTGACAATTATTAAACAAACCATTAAAATAAGACAGAATGAAGGAAAAAAGGTGATTTTAGTGGGTTTTTCAATTACTCAGAAGCTTATCTCGTCGCATTTAGTTAGCGGCAAAATGGTTCCCGGTGAGGAAATCGGTCTTAAAATAGACCAGACTCTGACCCAGGACGCTACCGGCACCATGGCATATCTTCAGTTTGAAGCAATGGGCATTGACAGAGTTAAAACAGAGCTTTCTGTTTCTTATATTGACCATAATACATTGCAGAGCGGCTTTGAGAATGCCGATGACCACAAGTTTTTGCAGACGGTTGCAAAAAAGAGGGGCATTTATTTTTCAAGACCCGGCAACGGCATCTGCCATCAGGTTCATCTTGAGCGTTTCGGCAAGCCCGGCAAGACCCTCTTAGGCTCAGACAGCCACACCCCCACAGGCGGCGGCATAGGCATGCTTGCCATGGGCGCTGGCGGTCTTGATGTTGCTGTCGCTATGGGCGGCGGTACATACTATATCACTATGCCTAAGGTTGTTAATGTAAAGCTTGTCGGTAAGCTCTCACCGTGGGTTGCCGCAAAGGACGTAATCCTTGAGGTTTTAAGGCAGCTGACCGTAAAAGGCGGCGTAGGCAAGGTTATTGAGTATACCGGCGAGGGCGTAAAGACCCTTTCCGTTCCCGAAAGAGCTACAATTACAAACATGGGTGCAGAGCTTGGCGCAACTACAAGCGTATTCCCCTCCGATGAGATTACGAGGGAATTCTTAAAGGCTCAGAACCGTGAAGCTGACTGGGTAGAGCTTCTGCCCGACGCTGACGCTGTATATGATGAGGAAATCGAAATTGATTTGTCCGCTCTTGAGCCGCTTGCCGCCATGCCTCACATGCCCGACAAGGTAAAGACCGTCAGAGAAATCGGCCCCATTAAGGTCGACCAGGTATGTATCGGCTCCTGTACTAACTCCTCGCTCTTTGACATGCTCAAGGTTGCGGCTATCTTAAAGGGCAAGACCGTTCATCCGGATGTTAGCCTTGCCATCTCCCCCGGCTCAAAGCAGGTGCTGAAAATGCTCAGCGACATGGGCGCTTTGTCCGACATAATCGCCGCTGGTGCAAGAATACTTGAGAGCGCATGCGGCCCTTGTATCGGCATGGGTCAGGCTCCGAGATCCGGCGGTGTTTCGCTCAGGACATTTAACAGAAACTTCGAGGGTCGCTCCGGCACTGCCGACGCTCAGGTTTATCTTTTAAGCCCCGAAACTGCGGCAGCTTCCGCTATTGCGGGCGTTCTTACAGACCCCCGCACTCTCGGCGATATGCCTGAGATTGAGATGCCCTCCTCCTTTATAATTGACGACAATATGATTGTTCCTCCCGCATCGGCTGATGAAGCTGAGAAGCTGGAGATTGTATACGGTCCGAACATTAAAGAGGTCCCCAAGGGCAAGGCTCTTGAGTCCGAGCTGACCGCTCCCGCAGTGTTAAAGGTCGGCGATGATATTACGACAGACCACATTATGCCCGCAGGCGCAAAGATACTCCCCTACCGCTCCAATATCCCCTTCCTCTCGCAGTTCTGCTTCAGACAGTGCGATGAGAACTTTGCGGAAAACTGCAAGAAGGCAGGCAGCGCAATAGTTATCGGAGGTCTTAACTACGGTCAGGGCTCATCGAGGGAGCATGCGGCATTAGTTCCCCTTTATCTCGGCGTAAGGGCTGTTATAACAAAGTCCTTTGCCCGTATGCACAAGGCAAATCTTATTAATGCCGGCATTCTGCCGCTGACCTTTAAGAATGAGGCAGACTATGACAGAATAGATAAGGACGATATGCTGTCACTGCCCTTTATTAAGGATGAAATCCTCGGCGATAAGGAAATAACCTTAAAGAATATTACAAAGAACGAAACCTATACCCTCATGGGCGGTTTCTCCGCAAGGCAGAAGGATATTCTTTTAAGCGGCGGTCTTTTAAACTATACTTCAGGAGTGTAAATATGTACGAAACGAATATAAAATCTGCTGTGGAGAAATTTGAGGCTCTGCTCAGAGAGCAGCTTGAGAGAGCTGACAGAATCAAACAGACAAAGGACTTTATAGATTATTCAGCTTTGGATAAAATAGTTATCGGCGTTTGCTACGGCGACGGCATCGGCCCCATTATTTCAAAGGAGGCCGCAAGGGTTCTGGAGCATATGCTCGCAGACGAGGTCAAGGCCGGCAAGGTCGAATTTAAGGTCATCGACGGTCTTACCATAGAGAACAGAATAGCCGTCAACAAGGCTATTCCAGATGACGTGCTTGAGGAGTTAAAGGCCTGCCATGTCATACTCAAAGGCCCCACAACCACGCCTCAGGCGGGCGACGGAATGCCCAATATTGAGAGCGCCAATGTTGCCATGAGAAAGGCACTTGACCTTTTTGCCAATGTTCGCCCCGTTAAGGTGCCTGAGCAGGGCATTGACTGGACATTCTTCAGGGAAAATACCGAGGGCGCTTATGCCGTCGGCTCAAAGGGACTGAATGTTTCCGACGATTTGGCCGTTGACTTTGTTGTTACAACGACTGAGGGCACGGAGCGCATTTCAAGGCTTGCCTATGAGTATGCAAGAAAGAACGGCAAGGACAGGGTTTCGATTGTTACAAAAGCCAATGTTATCAAGACCACAGACGGCAAGTTCCTGAACATTGCAAAGGAAATCGGCAAGGAGTACCCTGAAATCATCACAGACGAGTGGTATATTGACATAATGACCGCAAAGCTCATTGACGAGAAGCGCAGAAGGGACTTTAAGGTCTTTATTCTGCCTAACCTCTACGGCGACATAATCACCGACGAGGCTGCGGAGTTCCAAGGCGGCGTGGGCACGGCAGGCAGCGCAAACATCGGCAAGAGATATGCTATGTTTGAGGCTATTCACGGCTCCGCTCCGAGAATGATTAAGGAAGGCAGAGGCGACTATGCCGACCCCTGCTCAATGCTCAGGGCTTCGGTAATGCTGCTTTCACACATCGGCATGCAGGACAAGGCAGATAAACTCGAAATGGCTCTTGACATTGCAATGTTCACCGAAAAGAAGCTTGTCATCACAGGACGTCCGAACGGCTGCACCTGCAAGGAATTCGGCGACTATGTTATGAGCATACTTGACAGACTAAATGATTAGAAATTATTAATTTTCAGGAGGAGCATATGAAGGATTCAACCGGAATATCGATGTCTGTTATCAGAAGGCTCCCCCGCTATTATCAATATCTTACTGACCTCAGCAATAACGGGATTGAGAGAATATCCTCAAGCGAGCTTGCGGAAAAAATGGGCCTTACTGCGTCGCAGATAAGGCAGGACTTTAACTGCTTCGGCGGCTTCGGCCTTCAGGGCTACGGCTACAACACCGCACAGCTCGCAAATGCTCTGGCCGGCATATTGGGGCTTGATTCTGATTTTTCTGCTATTCTTATCGGCGCAGGCAATCTGGGCAAGGCTGTTGCCGCCCACCTGTTCTCCGAGCAGAATGGCTTCAGGCTCATTGCGGTTTTTGATTCTGATAAAAAGCTCGAGGGTAAAAAGGTCGGTAAATTCTCTATTTTGCATATGGACGCACTTGAGGACTTCTGCAAGCAGAACAAGCCTGTCACGGCAGTGCTTTGCGTTCCCGACAATGCTGCGAAGGAAGTCGCTTTAAAGCTCGACTCGCTGGGGGTTAAGAGCTTCTGGAATTTCAGCCACTTTGACATTTCTTCTATTCTGCCTAATTCAAGGGTTGAGAACGTTCACTTAAAGGACAGCCTTATGACATTGTGCTTCCTTATTAAGTCCGACATGGGTAAAAACTGATTCTTCTTTGCATTTGCTTTTCGGAAAGGATTTGTACCACAAATGAGAAGAATTCTGAGCATTAACATAATAGATGTAGTTCCTTTTTCTAAGGGGCTACTTTTTGTAAGAAAAGAAACGCTGGCTAACGGCTCTGTTAAGGTGTCCTTTTTCAGCTTTGATATAACTTCGGGCAAAATCGCCCCCGTTACAAAGAGCGTCTATCTGCTCAACAAATTCGGCGCCGCTTACGCCCCTATTGCAGAGCACTTAGGCGACTATGTTTCCTGCGATACCTGTCGCCTGCCCGGCGGGCAGACCTTTGTCATTTACACCACCGGCGAGGCGGGTATTTTTGACGATAAGGGTATGGTGCTGTGGACGGGAGACATAATAAATCAGGAGGCCCCCGCAAGGGACGCCGCCGCCGACGGCAGATTTGTGTGGTGCGTGGTGCCTCAGAAGAACGCAATAATCAAGTACTCCCCTTCCGGCAAAAAGGTCGTTATGAGAATAGGCGGCGACAGGACTACCTCCTTCTCCCTGCCCGGCTCGATTGCTATATACGATAACCTGCTTTATGTCTGCAACAGAGGCTCTAACAAGATAAGAACCATCAGGCTCTCTGACTATGCGGTTGAAGATTACAGGCTGTTTGAGGAGCCTGTACATAAGTATATTAGGGTTATGGACAGGGAGTTTGTTATTCTGGATTCGGGAGTTTACATGCTCTGATTTTATATAAGGCGGTGCTGCCTATCCTTAGGATTTATACGCTTTATCTCGACAAGCCCCTCGATGAAAATGTCCGGCAAAGGCTGTTTCCCCTTTTGAATGAAGAAAGAAAAGAGGCAATTTCGGGCAAGAGGAATATAATGGCCGCCGACGAAAGCCTTATCGGAGAGGTGCTTGCAAAGTACGCCGTTTCAAAGGAGACAAGGCTGCCTATAAAGGACATTAATATAAAACACACCGACAAGGGAATGCCCTATATTGAGGGATTTCCTTTGTTTTTAAGCATAACGCACAGCCACGGGCTTATTGCCGTCGCAGTTTCAAGCTCTGCTGTGGGTTTAGATGCTGAGAAAATCAGGGATTTTTCTGAAGGCGTCGCAAGGCGGATGTTCACTGACAGGGAGCTTGACTATATCTATAATTCAGCAGATAAAAACAAGCGCTTTTTTCATATCTGGACATTAAAAGAAAGCTATGTTAAGGCCATAGGAACGGGGATTTCTTTTCCTATGAAAAACTTAGAGTTTATTATTGAGGATAACAAAATCAGCTTTAACCTTGACAATCACTCCGAATTTGAAATAATTGAGAGCATTGACGGATATATTCTGTCTGTTTGCCGTAAACTTAATGAAAGGGACTGAGCTATGAAAAAGGGAATAAAAAAACTGCTTTTCATTTCAATGCTTATTGTATTGCTCACGCTCTGTGCGTGTTCAGATAAAAACGATAATAAAGGAGAAAGTCAGTTGAGTAATTCAGATAATAAGAACCCGATAGTCACAATCGAAATGGAGGACGGCGGGATTATTAAGGCGGAGTTGTACCCCGAAATCGCCCCGAATACCGTAAACAACTTCATTTCTCTTATTAACAAAGGCTATTATGACGGTGTTATCTTCCACAGGGTTATCCCCGGCTTTATGATTCAGGGCGGCGACCCGCAGGGTACCGGCAGAGGCGGTCCCGGCTACAAGATTAAGGGCGAGTTTACAAACAACGGCTTTACAAATAATTTGAAGCACACCAGAGGCGTGCTTTCCATGGCAAGGCAGGGCAACCCCTATAACCCGAAATCGGCCTATGACACTGCGGGCAGCCAGTTCTTCATTATGGTTGCCGATGCTCCTCACCTTGATAAGGATTACGCCTCATTCGGCAAGGTAATTGAAGGTATGGATGTTGTGGACAGGATTGTTTCCGTCAACAGGAACGCAAGCGACAAGCCGTTAAAGGACCAGAGGATGAAGAAGGTTACGGTAGAGACCTTCGGAGTAAGCTACCCGGAGCCTGAAACAATTAAAGAATAAAGCAAAAGACGGTCTTTCGACCGTCTTCTTTTTCTATTTCGCTTTTCTTGATAGATTTATTCCAGCCAATACATAGAAAATAATCGCTGCTGACAGCAAGTAAATTATGCTGAACAGGGGCGTGACCTCGGTTTCACCGAATTTATATACAACGCCCATGAGCTCCTTAAATTCCTGAATCTTTTCGGCAGGCACAGCGGCAAAGGTTGCGGACATGGCATCCTCCATCATCACCTGACGCATAAGTGAGGCCGAATGGGATATTGGGAAGATCCTGATTATCCACTGAATGGCGTCCGGAAGCTGACCGATGGGCAGGTATATGCCCGTAAGGAAGCCGATAAGAGTTCCCAGAATCGTACTTGCGGAGGCAAAGGCGTTGCTGCTTCTGAAGAAAGTCACTAAGAAGAGTATCATTGACATATTCGCAAAGGTGGAGAAAACTATAAGCCCCAGCACCTTGATTATTTTATTAAGCTCCAGCAATGAGCCGCCGTTTATGATTATGTATATTTCGGCGATAACAAAGGTAATAAAGCTCATTATTATACCTATCGTGAAGGAGCTGATTATGTATCCGCCTGTTATGCTGCGCCTTTTGAGCGGTGCGACATAGATGTCCTTAGATATCTTCTTTGCCTTGTCCTCAATCATAATGCCGAAGGCGCCCATGGTGGTTGTGACTGAGCTGACCGCCAGGATGCCCGCCATAATCCAGCTGTCCATCATATAGCGCACGCCGCTGAGCCCCTGATAGGCACCAACCCATACGTCACCGAGGAAGAGCATGTATAGCCCTATAATTATAAATACCGACAGAAGTGAAAAGAATACGGCCGATTTGTCCTTGAAGAAGACGAGGAGATTCCTCTTTGTAAACTTATTCATTCCCGTATCTCCTTTCCCGTTATGGCTATGAAGGTGTCGTCCATGTCGCCGGTTTTTACTTCAAAGCCCGATATGTACTCCCTTACTTTTTCGAGCACGGGCAGGGCGTCCATTGTGGACGGCACGGTGACGACAATTCTGTCCGCCTGCTTTCGGTGCTTTAAGCCAAGCTCAGAAAGTATCGCTTCAGTCTTTTCCATATCGGTGCATACGAGGGTCAGCTTGTCTGAGGAATACTGCTCTTTCAGCGCCGAGGGCGTGCCCTTTGCGACGATTTCGCCGTTGTCGATGATTATGACATAGTCGGCGCCGTCCGCCTCCTCCATATAATGTGTGGTCAGGAAAATCGTCAGCCCCGCTTCCCTTTGAAGCAACCTGATAGCCTCCCACACGCTCTTTCTCGTCTGTGGGTCAAGGCCCGTGGTGGGTTCGTCAAGGAAGAGAATCTTCGGCGTGTTTAAAAGGGCTCTTGCTATGTCGCAGCGCCGCCGCTGACCTCCGGAAAGCTTGCCGTAGGGACGCTTCAGGATATCCTTAATGCTTAATATGCGGGAGATTTCGTCTATTCGCTTTTCAAGCTCACGACCTTTAAGACCGTAGAAGCCGCCCCTGATTGTGAGGTTCTGCCGCACCGTCAGCAGGTTATCCAGAAGCCCGTCCTGAAATACTACCCCTATTTTGCTGCGGATAGCGTCGTCGTCTTTGCCGAGGACATGGCCGTCGATGACGACCGAGCCGCTGTCGGGCTTTAAGAATGTGCAGATAATATCGATGGTGGTTGATTTGCCGGCACCGTTAGGACCGAGAAAGGCGTAAAGCTCGCCGCTCTCCACATAAAAGTCCAGATTCTTTACGGCTCTGACCTGTCCATATGACTTATTAAGCCCAGTGACCTCGATTATTTTGTTCAAAGCACCAACCTCCCCTTCATCCTTACTGTTTCGATTATAACCCGTTATTGCATTTTTGGCAATAAAATACAAGGTTTATACGGCTGAAACCGTCCACGGACTTACTTATCTTGCTTTTTCAGGCGTTTGGAGATATACTCATTAAAAAATAAACACGGTGAAGAATTATGAAAACATATATTGTGGGTAGCATTAACACCGACTTTGTTATTGAATGCGAAAGGCTCCCGAAACTGGGCGAAACCGTTCAGGGCGGCAACTTCCTTATAAATGCCGGCGGCAAGGGGGCAAATCAGGCCCATGCCTGTGCCAAGCTTGGCGGAGTGGTAAAAATGTGCGGACGAATCGGCGATGACCTTTACGGCGAGCGCTGGCGAGATTCACTGAAAGACAGCGGAGTGGATGTCTCACACGTCAAAACCGCAGAGGGATGTATGACAGGCTGTGCGGTAATCACCGTTTTTGAGGGCAATAACTCCATTATCATCGACTCCGGGGCAAATTCAAAAATAACAAAAGAGGATATCGACTCCTTTTTAAATGACGCAAGCAAAGGTGATATCCTTCTGTGCCAGCTTGAGAATCCGATAGATATTGTCGGCTATGCCTTGAAATGCGCCCACGAAAGAGGCACGACAACCGTACTCAATCCCGCGCCTGCAAATACCGAAATCGCCGAATATCTGAAGTATGTTGATATTATCACCCCGAACGAGCATGAGGTTGAGCTTATGGGAGGAGTGGAACATCTCCTCAGCTTAGGGCTTAAGACGGTTATCACCACACTCGGCGAAAACGGGTATGAAATAGCGTCAAGGGGCTTCTCGAAGCGTTATCCGTGCTTAAAGGTTACTCCGGTAGACACCACGGCGGCGGGAGATACCTTCTGCGGGGGGCTTTGCGCTAAGCTGTCACTCGGGTACGATATTGAGGAAAGCTGCCGGTTTGCTTCGGCAGCGGCATCGATTTCAACCACCCGATACGGTGCCTCGGCAAGCATCCCGACAAAGGACGAGGTTATTAAATATCTTAAATAGAATAAGGCAGCCCGGACGGAAATGAAATCCGAAAAGGCTGCCTTTAAATATAGGACAAAGCAATTATGCTCATTCTGTTTGCTGTTTATCCATATATGCTTTTGTCATTTTACTCATAAGTTTGCCCATTTTTAAAGGGAACAAATAGCACAGCATGAATGCTTTGCTCGATAACTTAATCCGATGTCAGCTTGAAAACAGAGTTTTTGCGTTCAAAAGGATTTCTGTCAGCAGCCCGCTTTGCCGGTGCTTGGGCTAAGCAAACAAGGTGCCTCAACCGGCAGAGCAGAAGAATTATGATAAAAAACAATAACGCTGATGTTGACACTCGATGTATCAATATCAGCGTTCTTAATTGGCGGAGAGTCAGGGATTCGAACCCTGGGTGAGTTTCCCCACACAGCATTTCGAGTGCTGCACCTTCGACCACTCGGACAACTCTCCGTATTCGGATTTTCAGCTTTTCGATTCTATCACAAAACCTTTTTATGTGCAAGGGTCAAATTCAAAATGTTTTTTCCATTTGGTGCGTTTTCCGTTTTGTGATTTTGTTCCATTGCACTTGAAATTTCTGTCGCTAAGTGTTAAGATATTGTCAATGGAAATGAGGCAAAGGCCTTTGCCGATGCTGAATTTCATAATACATAATTTCTGCTTGAACTGACGCTGAAAGTTTAACTTAAGGCTAAAGGCAAGGCGGATGTCGTTATTGTATCTGACACCCCCTTGCGGGGTGTTTTTTGTTTTTTGACTTGCCTTATTATTTCAGAAAGGAAGCCGATAATGGAAACGAGAGTTGCATTAATAGGAATAATTGTTGAGTCCCCTGACGCAACGGGCACGCTGAATGAGGTCCTTCACGAATACGGCAGGTACATTATAGGCAGGATGGGAATCCCCTATCACAAGCGGGAAATCTCCATAATAAGCATTGTGGTAGATGCTCCGCAGGACATTATCAACTCCCTGACGGGAAGGCTTGGTATGATTAAGGGCATTTCCGCAAAGGCCATGTTTGCAAAAATGCCGAATGAGAAGGTGAAGAATTGCTTAAAGCACTTATTGACAAGCTCGAAAAGGAGCATATCCTCTCCCCCGCCGAGTTCGCCGCTTTGATTGAGGAGTCAACCCGGAGCGATAGAGACTATCTGTTTGAAAAGGCACGCAAAATCAAGGAGAGCTACTTCGGAAACAAAATCTACATCAGAGGCTTAATAGAGTTTACTAATTACTGCAAAAACGACTGCCTTTACTGCGGAATCAGGCGCAGCAACAAGAACGCCGAGCGTTACAGGCTGTCTAAGGACGAGATACTCTCCTGCTGCGAAACCGGATATTCTCTGGGCTTTCGTACCTTTGTGCTTCAGGGCGGCGAGGACCCGTACTTTAACGATGAGAGAATGACTGATATTGTTTCCTCGATTAAGGAGCGTTACGGCGACTGTGCGTTGACCCTGTCCCTCGGCGAGAGAAGCTATGAAAGCTACAAGGCTTTGTTTGAGGCCGGGGCGGACAGATACCTGCTTCGTCACGAGACCGCAGACAGTGAGCATTATGCAAAGCTGCACCCTGAGGAGATGCTTTTGTCCTCACGCAAGCAGGCTCTGTATGATTTGAAGGAAATCGGCTTCCAGGTGGGCACGGGCTTTATGGTCGGCTCGCCCTATCAGACCACGGAAAGTCTTTGCAAGGACTTGGAGTTTTTATATGAATTCAAGCCCCACATGGTCGGCATAGGCCCCTTTATCCCGCACCACGACACGCCCTTTAAGGATTTCGATGCGGGCAGTGTGGACTTGACCTTATTACTTATCGGCATTATCAGGCTTATATTGCCGGCGGCTTTGATTCCCGCCACGACGGCTCTGGGCACTCTGTCTTCAAGAGGCCGTGAGCTTGGTGTTTTATCCGGTGCGAATGTTGTTATGCCGAATCTTTCGCCGACTAATGTCAGGGATAAGTATTCGCTTTACGATAACAAAATCTGCACAGGCGACGAGGCCGCCGAATGCAGGTACTGCATGGAAAGGCGCATGAACAGCATAGGCAGCGTAATTGCCGTTGACAGAGGCGATTCGCCCCTTTTAGCCGGTTCTCTATAAAATATTTTGGAAGGAAGTCTTTTTAATGACTGCACATGACACAGTTCCCTACAATCCCAAATCCTCTAAGGCTGAGGAATTTATAAATCATCAGGAGGTTCTCGCTACTCTCGAATATGCCGCAGAGAACAAGAACAATGTAGAGCTTATCGACGAGATACTTAAAAAGGCCGCTACACACAAGGGTCTTTCGCACCGTGAGGCGGCGGTTCTGCTGGAATGTGACATCGAGGAGAAGAATCAGGAAATTTTCGCATTGGCAAAGAAAATCAAAGAGGATTTTTACGGCAACAGAATAGTTCTGTTCGCTCCCCTTTACCTTTCCAACTACTGCATCAATTCCTGCGTTTACTGCCCCTATCACATTACAAACAAGCATATTCCGAGAAAGAAGCTCACTCAGGAGGAAATAAAGAACGAGGTCATTGCCCTGCAGGATATGGGACACAAGCGCCTTGCCCTTGAAATGGGCGAGGACCCGAAGAACAATTCGATTGAATATCTGCTTGAGAGCATTGACACGATTTACAGCATAAAGCACAAGAACGGCGCAATCAGGCGAGTTAATGTAAACATCGCCGCCACGACCGTTGAGAATTACAAAAGACTTAAGGATGCGGGAATAGGCACGTATATTCTTTTTCAGGAGACCTACCACAAGGAAAGCTATGAGAGGCTGCACCCGAGAGGCCCGAAGCACGATTACGCCTATCACACCGAGGCCATGGACAGGGCTATGCTCGGCGGAATTGATGACGTGGGACTGGGAGTTCTGTTCGGTCTTGAGCTTTACAAGTATGAATTTGCCGCTTTACTTATGCATGCGGAGCATCTCGAGGCAGTTTTCGGCGTAGGCCCCCACACCATCAGCGTACCGAGAATCAGGCGTGCTGACGACATTGACCCGTCCACCTTTGACAACGGCATTGATGACGATACCTTTGCAAAGATAGTTGCCTGCATAAGAATCGCCGTTCCCTATACGGGCATGATTGTTTCTACCCGTGAGAGCAAGAAGACCCGTGAGAGGGTTCTGGAGCTTGGCATTTCGCAGATAAGCGGCGGCTCAAGGACCAGTGTAGGCGGCTACATCCACCCGGAGGAGGACGAGGGCACGGAGCAGTTCGATGTCTCCGACAGGCGTCCCCTTGACGAGGTTGTGCGCTGGCTTATGGAGAGGGGCTTTATTCCGAGCTTCTGCACCGCATGCTACCGTGAGGGCAGGACCGGCGACAGGTTTATGAGCCTTTGCAAGAGCGGGCAGATTCTTAACTGCTGCCACCCCAACGCTCTAATGACTCTGAAGGAATATCTGACGGACTATGCTTCAGACTTGACAAGAGAGGTCGGCGACAGGCTTATAGAAGAGGAATTAAAGCGGATTCCTAATGAAAAAGTAAGAGGAATAGCCGAAAAGTATATTAAGAACATCGAAAACGGTCAGAGGGATTTCAGATTCTAATATAAAGGAGTACTTTATGGGACTTAATGCAACACCATTATCGGAGAGAGTACATATCGGCATTTTCGGCAGCATCAATGCCGGCAAATCAAGCATAATCAACGCCATTACGGGGCAGGACGCCGCCATTGTATCGGATTACAGCGGCACCACCACCGACCCCGTATACAAATCGATGGAGCTTTTGCCCCTGGGCCCCGTGGTGCTTATCGACACCCCCGGTCTTGACGACAAGGGAGAGCTGGGTCAGCTAAGAGTTGAAAAAAGCCATCGTGTGCTCGAAAAGACCGACATTGCGGTTATTGTTCTGGATGCGTCCGTGGGACTGACCGAGGACAACAGGCAGCTTATTGAAAGAATCGAGCAAAAGGGCATTCCCTATATTCTTGCAATGAACAAGTCGGATGTGCCGGGGGCTTCTGATGTTCAGGCTTCTCTCGATGCTGAAGAAAGAGATAAATACATCTTTGTCAGTGCAAAGACCGGTGAGGGAATCCATGAGCTTAAAGAAAAAATCGCCGCCCTTGCCCCTAAAACGGGCGAAAAGAAGCTGATTGCAGACTTATTAAACAAGGGCGATATGGTAATACTTGTAGTGCCGATTGATGCTTCCGCACCTAAGGGCAGACTGATTCTGCCCCAGCAGCAGGTCATAAGGGACGTTCTTGAGGCTTATGCGACATCGGTCGTAATTCGTGAAACAGAGGTCGCCGCCACTATTAAGGCGCTTGGCACCAAGCCGAGGCTTGTCGTAACCGACAGTCAGGCATTCAAGACCGTGTCCGAGCAGACCCCCCTCGATATTCCGCTTACCTCATTCTCCATTCTATTTGCCCGCTATAAGGGCAATTTAGGTCAGCTTGTGGAGGGCGTCAGAAAGCTTGATAATCTGAAGGACGGCGACAAAGTGCTTATCAGCGAGGGCTGCACGCATCACAGGCAGTGCGAGGACATAGGTACGGTCAAGCTCCCCAACTGGATAAAGAAGCACACTAACAAGGAAATTAACTATGAATTTACAAGCGGCGGGCATTTTCCGACTGATCTTAGCGACTATGACTTGATTATCCACTGCGGAGCATGTATGCTTAACGAAAAGGAAGTGCAATACAGGCTCGCACAGGCTAAAGAACAGGGTGTGCCCATGACTAACTACGGCACGGCCATCGCCCATATGCACGGCATTCTGGACAGAGCCCTTGCGCCCTTTAAAGATTACGGCGATATTTAACTTATAAAGGCGGGGATGTTTATGAAAAAGATTGCTTTTTATGACACAAAACCCTACGACAAGATATGGTTCGGCGAGCTGAATACGAAATACGACATTGAGTATTTTGAAAGCAAGCTGAATGAGAAAACCGCAGTGCTTGCAAATGGCTTTGACGGCGTTATAGCCTTTGTAAACGACGAGATAAACGCAAAGGCAATTGATGTGCTGTACGACGGCGGCGTTAAGGTCATAGCCATGCGCTGTGCCGGCTATAACAATGTGGACATGAAGGCAGCTTTAAACAGAATCCGTATCGTTCGTGTCCCTGCCTACTCTCCCCATGCGGTGGCGGAGCATACAATGGCGCTGCTGCTGACACTAAACCGAAAGATTCACAGGGCATATATCAGGACGAGGGACTTTAATTTCAGCCTGACAGGCCTAATGGGCTTTGACCTTTACGGCAAGACCGTGGGAGTTATCGGAACAGGCAAAATAGGCAAGGTTTTTATTGACATATGCAAGGGCTTCGGCATGAAGGTATTAGCCTACGACCCCTACCCTTCCGACATTCCCGATGTGAAATATGTAGACCTTGACACACTGCTTTCCGAAAGCGACATTATTTCATTACACTGCCCGCTTACTGAGGAGACAAAGCATATCCTTGACGAGGATGCCTTTTCAAAGATAAAGCACGGCGCAGTGGTCATAAACACCTCAAGGGGTGAGCTGATTGACAGCCATGCGCTCTTGAAAGCTCTGAACAACGAAACACTGTTCGGCGCAGCCCTCGATGTCTACGAGGAGGAATCCGACTTCTTCTTTGAGGATTTTTCCAACACCATCGTTAAGGACGACACACTCTCGCTGTTGATGTCAAGGCCGAATACGATTATTACCTCACATCAGGGCTTTTTTACAAGGGAGGCCATGCAGAAGATTGCAGAGATTACACTGCAGAACCTTGACGACTTCTTTGAGGTCAGGAAACTCCAAAACGAGGTATGCTATCGCTGTGCAAATCTTTAAGAAAGAATTAGCCGAATGCCGTAAGCCCTGCGCTTTCGGCATTTAATTATTGATTTTGTTTGACAAGTGTTTTTCTCTTTTTGTATAATGAAATGCGTTGCTATTAAAACAATTACTTTGAGGGGAAATATAATGCTTCAATTTGAGGAACTGCGACTCGAACTTATTGATACACGTGATGCTCTGCTGGACTTAGCGGATGCGATAAACTTAGAAAAGCTTAAAACCGAATTAAGTGAGCTTGAGGCTAAGCTCGGCGAGGAGGGCTTCTGGAACGATATTGCCAACTCGCAGAAGGTCAACCAGAGAATCAGCGTATTGAAAGGCAAAATCAACGCATATAATTCGCTGTATAATCTGTATGAGGATACTTTGACGCTTATAGAGCTTGCAATCGAGGAGGGCGACGAGAGCCTTTTTGACGAGTGCAAGGCTAACTTTGAGAAGTTTAAGTCAGAGCTTGAGATTCAGACCCTTTCCACCCTGCTCACCGGTGAATATGACAGCAAGAACGCCATTCTCACCTTCCATGCGGGCGCAGGCGGCACGGAGGCTCAGGACTGGGCAATGATGCTTTTCAGAATGTATCACCGCTGGGGCGAGCGTCACGGCTTTAAGACATCCACGCTTGACTATCTCGACGGCGACGAGGCGGGCATTAAATCCGCCGTT
Source organism: Clostridiales bacterium (assembly GCA_012520115.1). Classification (GTDB taxonomy): domain Bacteria; phylum Bacillota; class Clostridia; order Oscillospirales; family Acutalibacteraceae; genus DTU053. The sequence goes on from JAAYOZ010000021.1 coordinate 32,783, forward strand.
ATCCTTATTGAAGGCCCTAATGCCTACGGCTATTTAAAGAGCGAAATGGGCATTCACCGTCTTGTCAGGGTATCGCCCTTTGACGCTTCCGGCAGGAGGCACACCTCCTTTGCTTCCATTGAGGTCATGCCCGAAATTGACGATACGGTCGAGGTAGAAATCAGACCCGAGGACATCAAAATGGATGTTTACAGGGCAAGCGGAGCAGGCGGTCAGAAGGTCAACAAGACCTCCTCGGCGGTCAGGCTTACCCATATCCCGACGGGTATTGTGGTAGCCTGCCAGGTTGAGAGAAGCCAGCATCAGAACCGTGAGGTCGCCATGAGGATGCTTAAATCAAAGCTGATTGAGATTAAAGAGCGTGAGCACTTAGACAAAATCGAGGATATTAAGGGCGTTCAGAAGGAAATCGCATGGGGCAGCCAGATTAGGTCCTACGTATTTATGCCCTATACCCTTGTAAAAGACCACAGGACGAATTTTGAAAACGGAAACATAAACGCCGTTATGGACGGAGATATTGACGGCTTTATCAATGCTTACCTGAAAATGCAGTCAAAAGGGGCCGATGGTAATAAATAATGTTAAATGCCTGAGGGCAAAAAAGGTTATTCGATTTATCATTATTGCTGTACTTGCGCTGGCGGTTTTAATTGCCGGCTCTACGGCGGTGATGAATCTGATAATCATAAAAAGCACTAAGGGAAATATTGTATCGCTCGAAGGCGCCGCAGAGAACAAAGACTATGACTGCATAATAGTCCTCGGCGCAAAGGTCATGCCCGACGGGACTTTAAGCCCTATCCTGAAAGACAGGGTCCAGGTCGGTCTGGACTTGTATTTTAACGGTGCGGCACCGAAGCTATTAATGAGCGGCGACCACGGCAGAAAGGGCTATGACGAGGTCGGCGCAATGAAGGACTTTGCCGTGAATGCGGGTGTGGACAGCAGGGATTTGTTTATGGACCATGCGGGCTTTTCCACCTATGAGTCGGTTTACAGGGCTAAGGAGATTTTCGGCGCAAAGCGTGTACTGATTGTCACTCAGGAATATCATCTTTACAGGGCACTGTATATTGCGGAAAGACTCGGACTCCAAGCTGACGGCGTTACCTCTGATTTACGCAACTATCAGCGCCCCTTATACAACGGCGCAAGGGAGTATCTGGCTCGTGTCAAGGCCTTTGTGATGTGCATTTACAAGCCTGAGCCTACATACCTCGGCGAGACCATTCCCATTTACGGCGACGGAAATCTGACAAACGATTAAAATTAACGGCGAAGCAAATTGCTTTGCCGTTTTTGTTTGTCTATTGCATAAATTGGTGAAAATTACTATAATGAATCCAATACTATTTTCTTACGGGAGAGAAAGATGGACTATAAGATTCATGTGGGCTTTGGCTTTCATGTCAACTGCTATCACTCATACAGAGGCGACACAAACGACGAATTCGGCTTTGGCGGGGATATTAGAATCATCAGGGGCATTATTAATGACCTGAATGCCTTTAATGAGGCGGGCGTTCCCGTAAAGGGCACTTGGGATTTTGAAAACTACTATTCACTTGAAAAAATCCTCCCCGAATACGCTCCCGACATTATCGACGGCGTGCGTGAGAGGGTTAAAAAGTACGGCGACGAGAACATAATAATGGGCTATAACAACGGCGCACTGTCCGCAATGACCGACGCTGAGTTTAAAAGCTCAATCGAGCTTGCGGTGACGAACTCTAAGGGGTCGGGGCTTCTCGATATTTTCGGCGAGTATGCACCTGTCGTCAGACCCCAGGAGGTTATGTTCACACCCTCGCAGGTAAGTCTTTATAATCAGCTCGGTGTTAAGGCTCTGTGCCTTTATTACAGCTGCGTTCCCTTTGATGCCTTTAAGACTCTTATCCCTCCCCTTAAGGATGAATACGCTTACAACTATGTGAATTACAGCTATAAGGGTGAGAGTATTCCGGTGCTGCCCACCATCAGCAATGTGGACCTGATTGACCAGGGCTCTCTGAAATACCTTGTCAAGTCCCTTCACAAAAAGCAGCTGACAGGCGAAATTAGAAATGACCTGTTCATATTCATTAATATGGACGCTGACGCTGTTTTCTGGGAGGGGCTGAAGCTGCCGGGAGTTTTAGCGAAGATTCCGAACCTCGACGGAATACGGGGTCTTGTTGACGAAGTAAAGAGCCTTGACTATGTGGTTTTTGACACGCCGTATAATTATCTTAAAACTCACAAGCCTGTAACCGAAATCCAGTTCACACACGACACCGCCGACGGCAATTTCACCGGTTACAGCAGCTGGGCGGAAAAGCCCTTTAACCGCAAAATCTGGACAAGGCTCGAAAGGGCAAGGGCGTACGCTGCCTTATATGAAGAGGAGAAGAACGCACCGTCATTTGACGAGCGGATTTTGCTTTTGTCAACAACGCACTTCGGGCTTTCCTCCCCCGTTCTGAACATTGTCAGGGAGGAAAAGGCTCTGGAGCTTTCCGAAAGCATGGTCAGAAAGGAGCTTGAGGCAGCCCCCGAAAGAGACAGCCTTACCTTAGTAAACATAGCGAAATCGAGCCTTCTGTCCGCTCAGATTGAGGTCAAAGAGGAGTATTTGAAGGATATTTCACAGCTTAAATTAAGCGGCGATGAGCTTATAAGCTTCGGTGCTGTGCCGACGGCTTTTCACGCTGACGGCTCTGTAAAGGCTCTGTTTGCGATATTCCGCTTTAAGAGTGTAAAGGATGAGTATTCCCTTTCGGTTGAAATAACGAAGGCAAAGAAAGCCGCACAAAAGCCGACAGAGCTTAAAACCGACAGCCTTTCGGTTGAGCTTAATGAGCATGGGCAGATAAAATCCGTCTTTTACAAGGATAAGCAGATAGGCGCTGAGGATTTCATAAAGAGCTTTATTAACTATGACTATAAGAAATATGACTTCTCCGTTCGCAAATGTGAGAGTATTTGCGCTGCGGGGGATGTGCAGGGAATCAGCATACAGGGCAGGATTTCACTCCCCGCAGAGCTTGAAAGCGGCAGCTTTAAGCTGGAGCTTTTCACGATAAAGCATGCGGACTGTGTGTTTATTAAGATGGATGTGCGCTATCCCTATACCGAGGAGACGACAGCAATCTCCAATGAAAACGCCTCACTCGGCAGGAACTGCGATATGAAATGGATTGAGGCGGTTCCCCTGCAGATTAAGCCTCAGTTGAATGATAGCCTCACTATAATTAAGCGCAACTACTCCGATGATTTAAGCAGCTTTGAGGTGGCTGATTTTTGGAAGGCTGTGCCCGAAAACAGGGAATTAGCGTCCTTTAATCATCAGGTTACAAACGGCCTTATAGGCATCAGCGACGGGGAAAAGGGTCTTATTATTGCCAACGCTAAGCAGTTGCTCAATTCCATGGCTCACTGCCCCATGCGCCTGAAAGACAAAAACGGCAAGCCCGCTGTTGCCATGAATCCCTTCGGCACCTATTACGGCAGGCAGAGAAAGCATCCGTCCGCTTCCGGCGGCGCCGTTATGGACGCATATATGATGATAGCGACACAGGGCAAGTCCTTAGCCCCCGCATATAACGGTGCGAGGGAGTGCTTTTCGCTGGCTCTGTTCGGCTTTGATTCGGAAATGCCCGACGACACGACCCTCTCTGACATTAAGGGCTTCGCCGAGGGCGCTGTGGTTCTGACATCAAAGAACAGCCCGCTCCTCCCCTGCACTGCCGATAATGCGGGAATCAAAAAGGTCGAGTCAAAAAAGGTGGCTGTTAAGGGACTCGGCATCCCCGTAAATCCGAAGTCTTTGAAAGTAGCCCTTCGTGTTGCAAAAAGGATAGTGAAAACCGAGATTAAATCCGCACAAATGAAATAAGGGGTAATTTATGACGAAGCTTGACGACAACAAATTCGGACTTAAGGACAAATTCGGCTATGCTTTCGGCGATATGGGCACAAGCCTGATTTTCGGGCTTGTCAGCTCCTATTCCATGGTCTATTATACCGATGTATTGGGCATAGCCCCTCAAACGCTGGCAATAATGCTGCTGTTTTTGAAGATATTTGACGGCGTAATCGACCCCTTCCTCGGTATGTTTATGGACTCGAGAAGGCCCACAAAAAGCGGCAAGTTTAAAAAGTACATGCTGATATTCGCTGTTCCGGTCGCTGCCGCCGGCGTGCTTATGTTCATTCCCTTTAAGGACTTCGGGATTAATCTGAGTAATACTCAGGCGATTGCTTATGCGGGAGTCACATATGTTCTTTATGTCATTACATATTCCAGCATCAGTGTACCCTACGGCTCTCTGGCTTCGGTTATCACCGACGACCAGAAGGGACGCTCGAGCCTTTCCACCTTCAGGACTCTGGGCGCTGGACTCGGCGGACTGCCCGCTGCAATCATTCTGCCCTCGATAATATATAAAAGCTTTGAGAGCGCAAACGGCAAGATGGCGATTATTCAGCCGAAATCTCTTTTTTACTGCGTAATTGTTATGAGCATTTTGTGCGTTGTGGCGTTAGTATTCAGCTATAAGATGACGACCGAGAGAATAAGGCTCCCTGAAACCAAGGAAAAAACGAATATCGCAAAAACGCTGAAAAGCCTTATGAAAAACAGGCCGTTTATTATAATCTCCCTTGCATCCCTGCTGCTGATTATGTACACGACCTACAACATCTCGATGATGCAGTACCTCGGCAAGGATTATTTCGGCAATAAGGACTTTATCACACTTGCTTCCGTGTGCACCTATGCTCCCTATGTTCTGTTGCTGCCCTTTTTGTCTAAGCTTATTGTGCGTTTCGGCAAAAAAGAGGTCTGTGCTGTGGGACTTTTCATTGCGGCTGCGGCACACTTAATACTGTACTTGATTCAGACTGAAAGCTTTGTAGTTTACCTTATTTTCTTATTTATCTCCGGTCTGGGCTCGTCCATATTTACTCTTCAGGTCTGGGCACTGGTGGCGGATGTAATAGACTATCAGGAGCTTGTGCGTGGAAAGCGTGAGGAAGGCACGACCTTTTCTATATACTTCTTTATCCGAACCTTCGGCAATGCTCTGTCTTTATTCTTTGCAAACACCTTCCTCGGCAAAATGGGCTATGTTGAGGCAATCGAAGGAGCGGCGCAGGTTCAGACTCAGGAAGTTATCAAGGGCATATATAATGTGTCCGCCAATTTCCCCGCTGTCTGCTGCCTATTAATGGCGGTCCTGCTGTTCTTCTTCTATCCCCTGAACAAGAGGGAGGCAAACTCGCTTAAAGAAAAGCTGAGAGAACACCGCGAACAAAGAGGCATTATAAGCGAAAGTGTAATCTAAGACAAAACAATATTGATTGGCTGATATCGGTTTTCGATATCAGCTTTTTTCATTAATATTTTTCTGCCCTCTGTAAAGAATAATTATGCGTGAGTCGAATGCCTATTCTTGACTGCTTTTTAATGTTTATGCAATGGTTTTTAACTTTATAGTTAAATTTTTTTGCGAGTATTAACGCTGCAATCAAAGGCAATAATTTATACGACAGCTTCCTTCTCCGGTGCGAGATTTACATATAGCGGAGGGGGAGAAAAATGTATTTTAACAAGGTTGAAATATGCGGAGTCAATACATCGGAACTGAAGGTTCTAAAAGAAAGTGAAAAAACGGAGCTTTTGATGAGAGTAAAAGCGGGCGATAAAAAAGCACGAGATACCCTTATAAACGGGAATCTCAGGCTTGTCTTGAGCGTTATTCAGAGGTTTGCAAACCGAGGCGAAAACCTTGACGACCTGTTTCAAATCGGATGCATCGGCCTTATAAAGTCCATAGATAACTTTGATGTTACGCAGGATGTGAAGTTCTCGACCTATGCGGTGCCGATGATAATAGGCGAAATACGGCGTTATCTGCGGGACAACAACAGCGTTCGGGTCAGCCGCTCGCTTCGTGATACGGCATACAAGGCAATGCAGGTCAAGGAGGATTTGCAGAACGAGCTGAACCGCGAGCCGGATATTGAGGAAATCGCCGAGCGGATGGATTTACCTAAATCGCAGGTCGTGCTGGCACTCGAATCTATTGTGGAGCCTATCTCCCTCTTTGAGCCTGTTTACTCCGACGGCGGCGACACAATTTTCGTTATGGACCAGGTCAGCGACAGGGTGACGGACACGGACTGGATGGATGAGATACTGTTTAAGGAGGCTCTCGAAAAGCTGACCGACCGTGAGAAGACGATATTGAGCCTACGATTTTTACACGGCAAAACCCAGATGGAGGTGGCCGAGGAAATAGGAATATCCCAGGCGCAGGTCTCCCGGCTCGAAAAGGGTGCGGTGCAGAAGATTAAAGAAAATGAATAGTTTATATAAAAGAAAATGCAGGCTTTAAGCCTGCACTTTTTATTTGCTCTTATTGCCGTCACAGAAGGACGCTTCGACATTTTTGCTTTTTTCAATAATGTCAGCAAGGGTTATGCTGTCTATATAGTCTATCACGGCGTTATGCAGGCCGTTCCAGAACAGCGCCATCGGGCAGCTGTCTATCTTAGGGCAGGAGGTCGTGGAGATTTCAAGGCATGAAACGGGGGCCAGGTTGCCCTCAGTTGCCCTCAGGATATCGCCTATTATATATTCCGACGGCTTTCTTGTAAGCATATATCCGCCCTGGGGGCCTCTTTCACTGTACAGCAAGCCTGCTTTACTCAGCATATTCATTATCTGCTCAAGGTATTTAAGGGATATCTGCTGCCTTGCCGAGATTTCCTTTATTGGAGTGTAAACATCCGGAGGGCATTGGGCAAGATCAAGCATTATTTGCAGGGCATACCTGCCCTTTGACGAAATTTTCATACTACCCACCTCCCCTTTATGATATCACAACAAAAGAAACTAAGCAAGAAGAGGCAATCTGTTAAATTCACGCTTATTTTCTGCTGTTTATGATTCTTACGGAGTTCAGCACCGCAAGCACCGCAACACCCACGTCGCCGAATACGGCAATCCACATTGAGGCAAGGTTCAGCGCCGCAAGAATCAAAATTAAGCCTTTGACGCCCAGTGAAAGAACAATGTTTTCGATGACGATTCTGTTTGTCTTGCGGGCGATTTTAATTGCTGAAACAAGCCTTGAGGGTTCGTCTGTCATTATTACTGCGTCGGCGGCTTCTATTGCCGCATCGGAGCCGAGACCGCCCATTGCGACGCCCACATCGGCCAAGGCCAGCACCGGCGAGTCGTTTATGCCGTCGCCCACAAAGACAAGGGAGCCTTTACTGCCGATTTCGCTTTTCAGTCTTTCGACCGCATTGACCTTATCCTGCGGGAGAAGCCCGGCTTCTGTCCTGTCTATATTAAGCTCCTCTGCTACCCTGTTTGCCGTTTCGATATTGTCGCCCGTGAGCATGGCGACCTTTGAAACTCCTAAGGCCTTGAGATTCGGCACTACCAACTTACTGTCGCTCTTTATCCTGTCCGAAATCGAAATCGTGCCGGCAAAGACATTGTCAACGGCCACATAGATAATCGTGTTGGCCGGATGCTGTGCCTCATTCACTTCAATATTGTTCTGAAGAAGCAAATCCTTTTTGCCCACAAGGATGCTCCTGCCGTCAACGTTTGCTGATATGCCGTAGCCTGCAATCTCTTTATAGTCGGAAATAAGGCTGCGGTCGGGTTCTGCGTCATAGGCTTTCAGAATAGAGACTGCTATCGGATGAGATGAAAAGCTCTCGGCGTAAGCGGCGAATTTAAGGATTTCCTCTTTTTCAAAGCCGCTTGCGGGGCTGATTTCACTGACTGAGAACTCGCTGTGCGTAAGCGTGCCCGTCTTATCAAAAACGACCGTATCGACATCTTTAAGCTTTTCGAGTATCTCGCTGCCTTTAACGAGGATTCCGCTCCTTGAGGCCTTGCCGATACCTCCGAAGAAGGCAAGGGGCACTGACAGCACCAGAGCACAGGGGCAGGAAACAACAAGGAAAACGAGGGCTCTGTTTATCCAGCCGCCAAACCCTGCGCCCGTGACAAGGGGCGGGATTACGGCTAAACCCAAGGCAAGGAAAACGACGATGGGCGTGTAGTACTTTGCAAACCTTGTGATAAATTTCTCCGACTTTGCCTTTTTCTTGCCTGCGGATTCCACAAGCTCAAGGATTCTTGAAACCGCTGAATCGCTGAATTTCCTGACCGTTTTGAGTATAAGCACGGAGTTGAGATTGATTGTTCCCGACAAAACCTCGTCGCCTGCACTGACTTCTCTCGGCACTGATTCACCCGTCAAAGCAGACGTATCCACAAGGCTGTCGCCCTTTACGACCGTGCCGTCAATGGGCACTCTCTCACCCGGCTTGATAACTATTAGTGAGCCGATTTCAATATCCTGCGGGTCTGCTATGACTTCTTTTTCATCGACAAGCAGGTTTGCGTAGTCGGGCTTTAGAGCCATTAAGGATTTGATGGACTTCCTTGACTTGCTGACAGATAGGTCCTGAAACAGCTCGCCGACCTGATAAAACAGCATGACTGCGACTGCCTCACGGTAGCTTGCTATAGAGAATGCGCCTATTGTGGCTATCGACATAAGGAAGTTTTCGTCAAAGACCTTGCCCTTGATAATATTCTTTATGGCCTTTAAAAGCACATCGCCGCCTATGATGATGTACGCCGCTGAATTTATTAATAAACTCGGAAGGCTTTCCTCTTTGAAGAAGAAGCCTATGCCGAATAATATAGCGCTTAGAATCAGTCTTATTATCATGGACTTTTCTATTCCTTCGGAATCGTGGTCAGCGTCACGCTCTTCTTTATCCGCAGATTTTGACGACGGGGTAAGCTCCATATCGGGATGAGCCTTTTTTGCGGCGGAGAAGGCGGACTTTATCACGGCTTCCCTGTCCTCGCCATTGTCGACCTCTATATTCAAAGTCTTATTGAAGAAATCAAGCTGAGCCGATTTAACGCCCTTTTGCTGCGAAACGGCGTTTTCGGCTTTTGCGGCGCAGTCGGGGCAATCGATGTTCCTGACAGAGAAGTCAAAGGAGTAGATATCCTTATCCGCTCTTTTAATCAGCTCCTCTATCGAAATCTCATCTGCTATTTTTCTCTCTTTTAGCGATTTCATACTGATTTCCTTTCTGCATGATTGAACATATGAGCAAGTATTCAACTAACAGATAAAAAAGAAGGGCCTATTTCTCTGAGATATGGGATAGACCCTGAGCAAAAATGGCCTCGATATGCTCGTCGTCGAGGGAGTAGTATACCACCTTGCCCTCCCTGCGGTTTTTGACAAGCTTAGACTGCTTGAGTATTCTGAGCTGGTGTGAGATTGAGGACTTGGTCATGCCCAGCAGCGACGCAATATCGCAGACGCACATTTCCGCACGGAAAAGGGCGCAGATAATGCGTACCCTTGTGGAGTCGCCGAAAACCTTAAACAGCTCCGCAAGGTCAAAGAGGATTTCCTCGTCTGGCATAGTTGCCTTTACTTTCTTTACGACATCCTCATGGATTATATTGCAATCGATTCCCGGACTTGTTTTACCCATGTCTTTCACCTCACAGTTGAACAACCTTTCAACTGTATTATATTCACCTGATTTCTGTTTGTCAACCGTTTTTATGAAAAAAGCTCTGAAAAAATCAGAGCTTTTTTGTGTATCTATTTGTGCCATAAGCTATGGCTGTGCCGATAAGGGGTTAAGTGCTTTCGTAGTGTATGTTGAGATGATTTCTGCACTTTGGTAATAAGGATTTGGGGCAAAACACTTTGAGTTTTGGTACTATGAGGTTTTGCGCTTCGCTTCAGTCAGCACATAGCTTATGTATGTTGATTACCAGCTGATTTTAACCACATTTGTACCGGGCTTGGTTTTGAGTTTAAGAATGGTGTAATTCTCGGTATTTTCAACTTCAAACTCCGCATTTTCGGGGAGGTCTGTTGACTTGATTTCTGCAGGGACGAAGATTTCGGTAGGGACATCGAACTCCTTATCCTGCATAAATTCGATGGTGAAGCTGTTATTGTCCCAGTCCTGAGAGTAGCTTATTATCTCGCCCGTTACGGCTATCGGATAGGCTCTTTTAAGCACCTTCTGAGCAAACTCGCTGTCCGGCAGCTCATTGGAATAACACCAATAGGTATGGCTCCACTTGTGAGAGTCGAACATATCCAGTATGAACTTTGCGTGGAAGAACCACTCGTTGCCCTCCGAAGAGCCTCCCCACTCGCCTACTATGACGGGAATGTCAAGTCTGTCCTGCGTGCGCTTGTGCTCGTCGAAAATGAACTTGATTCTCTCATTGCTGGCGTATTTGTACAAAGGCGTGTCCACGCCGAAGTCGTAGCCGTGAGGACCGAAGCACTGAAGCTCATCCTTTTTACCGTTTACGGTAATCGGGCCTGCAAGGCAGGGAATGCCCAGATTGCAGTAGTACGAGTTATCGACAAACAGAATCAGCTTGTCGTCAACCTCACGCACGGCCGCTCCCATTTTATTAAGGAAGGGGGTATATTTCTCGTTATCGAATTTATTCAGAACGGGGGCCGCACCGAGAACCAGCTCGCCGAAGACCTTTGCGTTAATATTGTCAAGCAGGTTCTTGCGCCTGTTCTTTATTATAAGGTCTCCGAGGAACTTAATTCTGTTTATATTCTTTGATGTAAAGGCCACCTTTACGGCGCCGCCGAGAAGCTTCTTAATAACCTTATTGCTGTCGCTGCCGGGGAACGGCTCATTCAGAAAGTCGAAGGCGATAAGTGCAGGCTTGTCGCCGAGGCACTTTGTAAGGTGCTGCACCATATCGGCGTAATAGTCCTGAAGTCCCTTCTTTTCCACCTTTGTATTCTTCCAGAAGTTGTCAAAGGAGCGGTGAACCGCCTTGCCCCAGAAGTAGGCTTCCGCCCAGACAAAGCGCTCTTCCTTGAACTTATAGCCGTCGGTAAGTGTCGCCCATGCGGGGGCGCCGTCGCCTACCCCGCCCTTGCTGCCGGAATAAAGGTCCTGATGCAGGTCAAGGAATGCATAGATGCCGTGCTTGTGCAGCTCGTCAAGTACCCTGCCCAGAAAAGCTATGTACTCCTCATTGTATTGACCCGGCAAAGGCTCGATTATGTCCCATGTAAAGCCGAGCCTTATTAGGTTGATTCCGAGGGCTTTAAGGCGTGGAATTCTGTCCTTTTCCCAGGTGTAGGCGTATTTGCGAACGCCGTTTTCACGAACTCCCTTGTCGACAATGTTGATACCGTTAAATATTCTCTCTCTGCCGTACTCATCTATAAAGGCCTTGCCTCTGGTTAATATCCGTTCCATGCTGCTCCTCCTTTATTAAATTACGCTGCATAATCATATATCGGTGAAGTCTCCGGCGCATTGACTGTTTTTAATGCGGTGTCTTTGAATGCGTCCTTGCCTAACTCGCTAATCTCTGTGAGGAAATCGACCTCAGTGAGCGAAGTGCAGGTGAAAAAGGCGTACTTTTCTATTGTATTGACCGATGCGGGGATTTTGACATAGGTAAGAGCGATGCATTCCTCAAAGGCTCCCCTGCCGATTGCCTCCACGCCCTCTGATATGGTAAGCGAAACAAGCGACAGATTCCTGTAAAAGGCGCTCTGGCCTATCCTAATGCAGCTTGAGGGAATTATTACGCTCTCGCTCTTTTCGCACTTTAAAAAGGCATAGTCGCCGATTTTTTCGAGGCCTTCGCCGAGGACGATTCTCGAAGCAGAGGTGCATTTTGCAAAGCTCCAGTCGCCTACCGACTTTACGCCTGCGGGAAGTACGATTTCCTCAAGACTTGAGCATTGATAAAAAGCCTTTGTGTCAATGATTTCGGGCGCAACCGTATATTCGACGGTTTTAAGGCTTGTGCAGCCCTGAAAGGCGCTGACTCCGATGTGCTTTACACCTTTGCCTAATCTGACGCTTTCGAGATTCGTCATCTCCATAAAGGAGAAATTGCCTAAAACCTGAACCGAATCGGATATAATCAGGTGACGTATGCTTTTGCTGCCGTAAAAGGCCTTGTTCTCGACGCCTACGACAGACTTGCCGTCGACTTTTTCGGGGATTGTCAGGGTTTCACCACTGCCGGAAAAGCCGCTTACAACAAGGCTTCCGTCGTCTAATACCTTAAAGGTAAAGCCGCCGTCTGTCAGGGTCGAAGTGTACTGCTTATTAAGTATGTTTGCGACCTTGATATTTGCCGGGTCGTTCGGGTCGTCAATACTTTCGGTGATATTGCAGGAGGCGCAGACGAACAGCAAAGCAAGGACACAAAAAACGGATAATAGCTTTTTCATCATTTGTTCCTCCTTGACTTCGCCTCAAGCTTTTCGGCCTTTTGTCTTTCTATTTCGGCGAGCTTGCGCTGCTTTTCTTCCTCTTCCAAAGCCTGCTTCTGCGCCTGCTCCTGTTCGAGGGCGGCCTTTGCCTCCTCGTATTTTGAGAGCAGCTCGTCAAAATGGGACTGGTTATAATACTCTCTCTCTACCATCTGTGCGTTATGCAGCGCCATGGTTGCCTTTTTGTATAAATCCTCTTTTTTGTCGAGGTTTCGAAGGGCTATTTTCTTTTTCAAAGCCTGTGTGAAGCTGTCCTCCGGCATAGCCTCCACGGCGTTCTTTTCCTCCTGCGAAACGGGAGTAATGCCGCCGGGGAATTTTTTGTGAAGCAGCTTTTTACAGCTTAATAACTGCTTTGCTTCGCTTATGGCATCAGAGCGAATCTCCCTCTCCTCAACGGTGTATGCGGGTAGGGCTCTTGCTTCCTGTAAAACGGTATCGGGCGTATTATATAAGCCCGCTATGCCCGCTTCGGTTATTTTCTTTGCACGCATAAGCTTTGACTGCATACGGGGGCGCTGGAATTTCTCTATTTCGTCTATTACATAAACCGCTTCGATGATTCTTTTTTGCAGCAGGCTGTTTTCCTTTTTGCGCTGTTTAAGCTCTGAGAGCAGCGCCTTCTTTTCCTCTCTTGATTTTGCGGTAGATATAATATTCTTCTTTTCCTGCTTAAAGACAGCCTTGTTCTCTTTGAGTTTTTGCTTTAATTGGGCGATATTCCGCTCCTTTGCTTTTATTTCCGCTTCGCTACGTGCCTTTTGTTTTGAAATGATTTTTATGTATTCCTTTGTGAGGATTTCATCCTTCTTTTTTATGTTCTCCTTGGCGGCATTTATGATTTCCACCGCCTCGACGAGTGTTGCATTGTTTATGACGCCGTTGCCGTAGTCCTCAAGCATTGCCCTTATCTTCAGCACGCCGATAATGCCCTTGTGCTTTGTTTCGGTCAGGTCGTAGAAGAAATACGGCACGACATTTAAGGCAGAGCCGATGACTGATGCTATTATCAGAACCTCGCTCATCTCATATCTGAAGGAAGCGACCTCCAGCACGTCATAGTTATCCACAAGACCTAAGCTCTCATAAATCATGGGTAGCACCATGCCGGTGAACATACCGATAAAGCTGCCGATAAGACCGACCGTTCCGAACATACCGTCGATTCTTTCTCCGGTAATGTACTGCTGATAGTCCCTGATGTCCGCAGATATTCCGATATTGTAGACAATCGAAAAGCTGTTGATAAAGCCGTGGTTAAGATAATACAGGGCGATTAGCCAGTAGATATTCTTATATGTGGGATAGAGTGCGGCAATTAAGAAAACATTTGCAAGGTTGCACCAGATGAGCAGATTCCTTTTGCCCAGCTTTCTGATGGCTATGGGGGCGAGCATCATAGCCCAGAAGGCAGCATTGCCGATAAGTGTCGTTGCAAGCGAATATGTGCCCATGCGGTCCGGGTAACCGTAAACGAAGGTCCATGCAAGGATGACATAAACCGCAGTTTCAAGAAAGCCTAACCAGCCGGCGGTGGAGTTTATCCAGAAGTATTTATTCTTTGAAACCGCCTTGACAGCACGTACGAAGCTGAAATTGTGCTCATGCGAAACGGCCTGGACTATCCTCTCCTTTACTCCGAAAACGGTAAAGCCCGTGAGTATGATACCGAGTAAAGCAAGGGAGGGGTGAATTATTCTGTATGTGGTAATGCTGTTAAGGCCGCCTGTGAATTTTGAGAGAATGGGGATAATGAAGTTTGCAATTGACGGAGCTATGGAATAAATAATCGAAGTAATCGATACTATATCCGTTCTTTCGTTGCTGTCGGGTGAGATAACATTGGCGACGTTGTTATATGACTCAGTATAGAAGGGATAGAACAGCATCAGAAGGTTGTAGCAGATGAAAACGGAGATAACCTTTGAGCTGTATGACATTGTTTCATAGGGCAGCCAGACAAAAACAATCGAAAGGATTACGGTGGGCAGGGCCGTGAAAGCAAGCCACGGCTTGAACTTGCCCATTTTGAAATTAACCGTGTCAATCAGATATGATTTGAGTATTGTGATTCCAAAGCCGATAACAGTCGAAATTACGCTCATTATCTGAAGATGAACGGGCTGGATTCCGATTGTATTGCCCACAAGCAGGCTTGACGAGGTCAGGGCAATAAGGCTCGAAAAGTAAATGATGAACTGCACGCCGATTCCGCCGACGCCGTAGTTTATTACCTCTTTAAGACTGACATATTTGCCGGTGGGGGGCTTTTTCCAGTAGAGCTTTACATAATCCAGAGCGGAGCTTACCTTTTGTTTTATTCCCTGAAGCATTAAATACACCTTTCTGAAATAGCGGTATTTAGGCATAACAATAAATACGGGCATTGCTGCCGGTTTTTGCGAAATTCACAATAAAATGCTCATAAATATGCGATAATTATAGCATTTTATATTGAAAGCTTTCAACAAAAAGAAGCCTATTAACATATATTTAACAAAGCAAAACAGGCACCGCTTTACGCTGCCTGTTAGTTTATTTGTCAGCAGATTTCATAGAGCTTTCGCATTGAATGATTGTCCTCGCAGATCTCGTGGTAGAAGATGTGCGTCCACATGTTGTGCCGTTCGGACCTTACAGCATCATAGGCGAAGTGGATTCTGCCGTTTACCATGAGCTTCGCCACGCACCACCATGAATTTAAGATGTCGTCGTTTACGAACTTAACATCAAACTCATAGTTGTTTATGCTGTTCGGCTCGAGACGAACGGGTATGGTGTAGGGCGTTACATCTCCCCTTGCGGCCATGTTAAAGCCGCCTATTGTCCATGTTTCATAGGGGGTTGCAAGGGCCAGCTCGCCGTGCAGGCAGGAATCCGTATTGTTCATGACAGTGACTTTTATCTTGTCGCCGTCAATCTTCAAGGATATTTCGGGGTTGAAGTAGCCGAACTCGAAGATGTCCTCAAAGCTCTGACCGTCATGCTCGTATTGCAGCCTGATAACGCCCTTTGAATCCTTTTCAGCTTTCTTTATGACCACTGAGCAGCACTGAAGACCCTCAGGCTCAATATCATAGGGGAACTCGTACTTATCGGCTTTGAAGGATTCGGGAACGACAAGCTTAAGCACGCCCGTTTCACGCTTGTCGGGCTGGTTGTTCGCAAGGGAGATTTTAAGCCTTACGGTCTTATCGTCGATGACCTCAACATTCCTGCTGATTGCCGCAACAAGCCTGTAATAGCCCATGGGCATTGAGCCCAGGTCATGCTCATAGCTTCTTATAAATGTGGGCTCGGCGATTTCTCTTGTTGCGCCCAAGACCTTTGCTTTTTCGATTTGCTGCTGCGGCTCCTTGATGCTGATACTGTATGTTTCGATAGAGTGTGACGGGATAAGTGCGCTGAATGAGGTTTTGCCGCTTACTATCTCTGACGCATTCTCATCGAGCAGGTCGGTATTCTGCACCCTGTCAATATCAAAGCCGAATTTAAAGCTCGATTCGCTGTCGGTGCCGTTCGATTCAAAGCCTCGAATCGTTAAGCCTCTTTCAAAGATGCTCGGAATGTTGCCGTGCATATTAGCAAGCGGGTATCCGCCCGCCTTGAAGGCGGTGACGATGAAGCTGCCGTCGGTCTTAAGGAAAGACTTGCTCTCGGGCAGGAATGGCTTGTCAATGGTCTTGAACTCTGATACTGCGAACATCGGCTCGTTGAACTCCATGCCACGCTTGAACAGCTCGGCTTCACGGTAGCTCTTTTCGTGGGGATACAGGGCGTACTCGAACACATGGGTCTTGTTCTCTGGGATGAGCTCCTTGTGGCCTGTTGTCTTACCGATGTTGCCGTAGAACTCTGCAGTGTGGAACAGCATCATATTCATAAGGCTGTCGCCCTCTACGCTGCATGCGATTGTGCCCTTGTTGAGAATACCCATACCGAAATCGTCTGTGGGTTCGGGTTTGGTGGCAAGCACTGCGCCCTTAATCTCAGCCGCATAGCCGGCGGAATATGCCTTCTTGATTTTATCAAGGTAGGTGTTAAGAATCTCGATATTTGCAGCCTTTATAAGTATGACGTCAATGGGCTTGTTAAAGACATTGTCAGAATCCTTGATATATAAGACTGCGATACCCTTATTTTCGAGGTATCTGTTAAACTTCTCTGCATCCTTCTGAGTAAGCCTTGAAAGCAGCTCATTTTCATAACGGTTTTCAACGCCGTTTACAGAAAGCACAAAGCGTGTGTCGGTGCCCGGAATGTCCTCATTGTAGTGGATTATCTTTGAGCGTCTGAACTCCTCAAAATCAGGATAGGGGGTGACGGGGATTGCCTTCTTTGAAAGCGTCTTTAAGAGCTTATTTGCGGCAAGAATCAGCTCTGTCTGCTCAGGTCTGATTATCGCAGTGGGGCCTATATTCAGGCTGCCCTTGAAGTTATTTGATGTGCAGAAGAATTTAAGCTGCGTGGTGGGGCCTAAGTCAAACCAGTTGACACTGGGGGCTATCTGGCACTGGGAATACATAAAGAACTGGTGGGTCTGGAAGGACAGCTTCTTCTTGCTCTTTGCCGTGACATGGGGTGCGAATCTGTCCTCGTATACGGGCTTAACGCCGTTTAAGGCAGCCGGGAAGGTGACCGTGAACAGGTCGTCCTGATTCAGATAGTCCTCGACTATTGTCTTGCAGTCTATTCTCTTTGAGTTTTTATAGAGGGTGATTTCCTGCCTTACCCTTGCTATAATATCGAGTTTAACGGTGATTATCAGCTTTTCATAGACTGCGGTTTTCTCGGATTTTACATCAGCGATGAACTCATCTGAGAAAAGCTTGTGACCGGTGGTGTAGAACTCGTGCTGGGTCTCCATTCTGTCGTGAAGCTCCTTCAGCACGGCTATTCTGTTTGCGGGGCCGTCTACACTGGTATCTATGAACTCACGCTTGTTTACCTTATCATAGATTGAGACTATGCCGCCGCCCTTGTTCGGGTCGACAGTTACCTTGTAGTACTTGTTCTCGATGCTGGTGTCATTTGACTTTTCGGCATTCTTTATAGCATCGGTTTTCTTTAAGTAATAAGCCTTATAGCCGAGGGCGGGTACCTTTGCGATGACAACCGCCTTCAGCTTTTTGCCGCAGGGGGTCTTGCCTGTAATTTCAAAGTCAAGCTGTCTGCCCTTTTCGTCAAAGAGGGCATAGCCGCTCTCTGCCCACAGCGGAATTGTAAACTCGCAGGCCTCGTCCCTGTCCCATGTGTGCTGGTTGAATATGATAACGGGGATAGAATCGTCGCC
>JAAYOZ010000160.1 GCA_012520115.1 Clostridiales bacterium
CCGCCAAGATTTCGCCAGAAAAAGCTACCGCGAAGACTGTTCGCTGGTTTACCACTGACGAAAATGTCGCCGTTGTCGATGAAAACGGCAAGGTGACGGCAGTGGCGCCCGGCGAATGCAAGGTTTACTGCATTACCGAAAACATGAACTTCAAGCGGTCCTGCGAGATAACGGTGGAAGGATAGGGTGATAGAATGGCGGTAATTAATGAAAAGTTTCAGGAACGGATTTTCGGCGCCGAGGAAGGTTCGGCGGCAAAAACCGACAGAGCAAAGCTCGAAAGGCACCGTGACATTGCGGCCAAGATGTTTAACACCCCTGTTCTAAGCCGCAAGGAAATGGCCTTCCCTGCCATTGCTGACTTTGCAAGCGCACTGTTAAGGGGTCTTAATGTTTACAGAACCCTTTACTTTGTGAATGTACTGAAAATTGACATGGTGTATGTCACGGCGATACTGACGCTTATAGGCATATACGATGTTATGAACAATCCCCTTATGGGCATTGTCTATGACCGTACCCGTACACGCTGGGGCAAGGCACGGCCGTATCTGATTTTTACGCCCGTACCCTACTTTGCCACAACGGCAATTCTGTACTGCGGTGCGCTGTTTCTGACGAGTGACCGGACAGACGACCCGAAAAAAATCATTTTCGTCTTTTTGATGCTGTTCTTGCAGGAGACCTTTTCCACGATTTACTCGATTCCCCGTGACAATATGACCTCGCTGATGTCCCCCAACCCGCAGGACAGGATAACCTTAGGCCTTGTCACAAGCTATGCAAGCTATTTTGCTTCGCAGTCGATATACGGACTTTTCATGCCGCTTCAGGACCTTAACCGCTGGGGAGTCACCAATATCTCAATGGAGACAATCTTTGCGATATTCGGAATTGCAACCTGCTTCTTCGGCGTGCTCGGAAATGTGGCCATGGGAGTCGGCTGCCGTGAGAGAATCATATTGCAGCCAAAGCCCGCACCCTTTACAAAGACTATTTTCTACATACTCAAAAACAAGTATGCACTGCGAAACTTCATCGCAAACTTCTCCACAAACTGGTGGAGCGGCGGCGGTTATTCGTGGGATGTTGTCACCCAGCTTGAAATCTTCGGCGGCGCCTTCTGGAGCTTCCTTTTCTACTTGCCCTACAACATACTCCACCCCGCCAGCCTTACATTCATCCCCAGCTTCCAGAAATGGTTCAAAGGCAACAACAAAAAGGCCTTCATCGTGCTCAGGTTCTGGGATTTGCTTACGGGTGTCGGTAAATTCGCATCGGGCTATTTCCTGATAGACAAATCATGGCTGTGCGGCCTGACCTTCGGCTTATTCCACGGTCTGAACGCCTGCAACAATGCGCCTGCCAGCGTATTTGAGGCGGAGCTGGGCAGAGAGATAAACGACTACACCGAATATGTGACGGGCGAACGCCCCGACGGTACATTCGGTTTATTGACGGGACTTATCTCTAAGGTCACGTCTCCTTTGAACGCATTGATGACGATAGCCGTATTCAGGTGGTCCGGCTATGACCCAACCATACCCATGAGGCCATGGTCGCAGGGCAACAAGCACGTCTACCGAAAGATATACTTCTTGTATACCTCCTTCGGCATACTGCCGGAAGTTATAAAAATCATACCCTACTTCTTCTATGACCTGGAGGGCAAAAAGAGGGAGCAGATGTACATAGCTCTCAACGCGCGCCGTGCCCTGATTGCTCAGGAGAAGGAAAAAGAGATGTCGGAGGAACTGGGCGCTGTGCTTGAGATACTTGAGAAAGAATAACGGCGAAATTATACTTATCGGAGAGTAACAATGAGTAATATTTTCAGGCTCGGATTTTATGAAAGCAGCAAGGGTAAAGAGGAAAATACCCGGCTGATGAAGGACTCCCGCGCGGATTTCATTATTATTGACCCGGACTCCAATAAAAAGAGCGTAGAGGAGTTTACAAAAGAAGCAAAGCAGATTGCAAACGAATACCACAGTGCGGGCACGTCCTATCTCTGGCGCTGTGAAAGCACCAACTGGAGGGAGTTCGGCATAGGCCCGGACGGACACGACTGGTACAACTGCGGCAAGGATGCTCACAGGATGAATTACCCGCCTGAGACTGTCCGTGCGATTACCTCTGTACCGGAATGCCTCGGCATTATGCATGACGAGATGGAGCATGCCTTTATAAACAGGAATGTATCCATAACTCTTTCATCGAAGAAGCTCAGTAAGCGCCCGCTCTTTTTCCCATTATGCGAAACAAAGGATGTTGTACAGGCCGAAAAGTATTATGAGGAGCAGTTCAAGGCTTACGCTGACTCGTTTTTAGCTAACGGCTCCCCGCGCTTTATGGGCGAGCATGTTTTCCCGGTGCTGTACCACCTTTTCGCAAGGGTAGGCATAACTCCCTGCTACAAGCAGCAGAAGGAAAGCTATTCCAACATTCAGGCCATTATAGCAGGCGGTGCGTCGCTGCAATATGACACCGAGCTGTGGACCTGTATTGATATGTGGTACCGCCTTACATATCCGGGTCATTCACCGAATGAACTGAAGAACAATCTGCTGTTCTCCTATCTTATCGGCTGCGATTATTCCTTGGTTGAGGGCAGCAACACCTTCTATGACAAGGATAAGGATACAACGGAAGTCAACGAATACGGCAGGGTCTTTACTGATTTCTCAAAGGAATATGCAGGCCGTGACAGGGGTTACAGCATTCGGGACTACCGCCCCCGCATAGGCATAATCAGGCTCGACGACAGCTACTGGGGTCAGGGCGACCCCGTGGCATGGCTGCCCGTGCTTTACGGCAATCCGAATCTGAAGGTCGACAAGCGGGCTAAGGAATGGCTGAAGGCTATGAACCTCATTACCTTCGGCGAGTCCTCAAAGCGTACTCTTACATGGTCGAGAATCGATGTGTGGAGCCTGAGGAAGCACCGTTCCTTCTGCTCGATGAACTCCCCCGTCGTGTTTGATGATAAGGTGGGCAAGGAAAAGCTCGAATCACTGGAGCTTTGCTTCCTTTGCGGATATCATATCAGCGACAAAACCCTGAAAGCGGTCAGCGAGCTTGTCAGAGAGAAGGGTCTGATTGCGGTCACGCCAAAGAGGCTTGCGCCCGATAATATCAAGGCAAAAGCAAAGGGCAGGCAGGCGGAAATCCCCGACGGCAAGGGACGCTGGCTTGTCACAAACAACCCATGCTCACGCTTTGTTAAGAGCAGAGTTTCGCACTTACTCGGTAAGAAGGGCGAAATGGCCTTCCGCTTTAAGGACAGGGAGTTGACAATGCGTATCTCTCCCGACGGCGAAGCCTTTGACAATGTAACGGTTAAAATGATTAATGAGCCGCAGGCGGCTGCAAGATAAAGCACATAAAAAGACCACGCAGAGCGTGGTCTTTTCTATTCGGCGCTGTCGAGCTTTCTGACTGCTTCCTCTAATGTCGGGACAAAGAAGATGCTGTTGCCCTTGTTGCTTTCAAATATAAAGTCCTTCAGGGGCTTGCTTGTGTATTTTGAGAAATCGCCGACAATGGCGATTTTTTTGCGGTAATTAATAAACTTCTGCAAAATCTCGCCTGCTATTCCCGTGCTTAGAATAAAAAATTCCTCGGCTATGTTCTCCTTATTTACAATCAGCTTCTCGCAATCGGTCTCGTAATGCACCGTCGCAATCAGATCCAGCGCCGACTGCGTGTCTTTAATAATAATCTCGTCGGAGGAAATCTGCGCAATGTCATTCCTTTTGCCCGTTATCTTGTACTCCATATTCACTCTCTTTTCTGATTTGAATTTATCGGTTCACAATGCGCTTTGTATCATTTCAGCGCATTTCGCTAAATTGCAGCCGTCATACGGATATTATAAAGGATTGTCGGGAGGGGTGTACAATTATTTTAAGCGATAAATGAGATTTTATAGTTTTTTTGTCAAATAAATGATTTTATGGAAAAATGTGTTAGAATCATACTGGACAAGGAAAACTACAAGGGAGGTCTTAGGATGAGAACTAAAAAGGCTCTATCGGTATTTTTGATTTTTGCTATCTTCACGGCGTTACTGCCTTTGCACTCTTTTGGCGCCGAGGATGTGTGGGACGGCGTTTTGCCGCCCGCCGATGCAGACGCCGCATATTCAGGCGGCTCCGGCAGCGAGGACGACCCGTACATAATCGCCACGGCGGCGGATTTAGCTCAGCTCTCACGCAACACCAACTCAATCAGCGGCTATACTCTGGGCAAGTACTTTAAACAGACTGCGGATATTTACCTGAATGAGTCCGATGTGTTTGCGAAGTCAAACGGCAGAATAACGGGCGTTGCGTCCGGCAAAACGGCCAAGGCCTGGACTCCGATGGGCACATACTATTATCCCTTCGAGGGTAATTACGACGGAGGCAAATTTGCGGTCAAATATCTTTATGTCAACAGGGGCAGCTATGATTACAACGGGCTGTTCGGAGCTGTCAACAACGGCACTTATATCGCAAATGTGGTAATCGAGGACTCCTACATCAAAGGCAGCAGCCGAAGCGGTGCTGTTGCGGGCTATAACTTTGACGGAACGATTGCAAACTGCATAAATCTGGGCTCCACAGTCGAGGTCAGCGGTGAAAGCTGCGGCGGAATTGTGGGCTATAACAGCAGCCTTGTAACTAACTGCTACAATGCGGGTTATGTTACGGGCAGGCAGTATATCGGCGGCATAGTGGGCTATAACTATGCGCTTGTGGAAAACTGCTACAATGTCGGTGAGATTGTGGGCAGCTTCTATTCCGGCGGCGTTGTGGGCTTTAATTTCCACGATACCGTAAACCAGCAGGGCAAAATAAGGTACTGCTACAATGCGGGTCAGATAAGCGAAGGCTATAACAACGGCGGCGTTGCCGGATACAGCCCCGACTCCGCCACGGCGATGGTGGACTGCTATTATCTTGACACAAGCATCCCTGCCGGCACGACAACAAAGGGTACCGCCCTTACAGACGGGCAGATGCGCTCTCAGGACAGCTTTGCGGGCTTTGATTTTGAGAATGTCTGGATATTTGACTCATCAAGTGAATATCCTTATCCGACTCTGCGTGTATTCCTTCCGGTCATTGCGGTGACGGGTGTCGAGCTTAATGAGACGGAAGTCACGCTTATTGTCGGCGAGAGCATTGAGCTTACTGCGACGGTCCTCCCCGAAAACGCTACGAATAAGAATATTATATGGGCGTCGAGCGACGAGGAGGTTGCGAGCGTCTCTCCCGACGGAACCGTAACTGCTCTCAGTGAAGGCACGGCGACGATTACCGTTACTACCGAGGACGGCGGTTTTACGGCACAGTGCGAGGTCACGGTGGAGCCGGAAATAAAAATCCCCGAACAGATAAAGCCTGCCATAGATATAATCGAAATGCTTCTGAAGTTTTTCTCACTGTTAAGGGATTTCCTACTCCGTATTTTCAACTGAATAAGATTCAGCCCCTCTGCCTTGGCAAAGGGGCTTTTTGTTGCTATTGTGATTCGGGGCGCAGTTTTTTGCGCACGGGGATGTAGATTGCGGTGAAGACAATGGCGGTAATTATCATCAGAAAGACCTCAATATAATCCGTACCCGTCATTATGTAAAAGAATTTAGATATGCTCGTCATTTTGGAAAAGGGCAGATGGAGGATATGCGCACGGTTCGTGAAGAAGTATAAAAAGCAGCACATTCCGATATATGCCGGCAGCGTGATGCGGGAAAAGCGCACAGGATTGACGCCGAGGGGAGTTGTGTCCTTCTTGAAGATGTTCTTATAGACAAGGCGGATTAAGAACACGCCGAGGATTACAGCGCCGACTACCATGATTATGTCACCTGCCGGGCTGCCGTCCTTTAAAAGACCCTCATATATCAGCAGCTTGCCTGTGCGGATGCCGATTGCCCGCCACGGCACAACGGAGAAAATAAAGACTGTGATAAGCATATTAAATGCGAAGCTCGCCTTTTTGCTTTTGAAAAACGGTTCATTATCGGCTTTGCCCTTTGCGGTCAGGGCTTTTGGCAACAGAGCCAGCACAAGCATTGTGATAAAGCCCACGGATGCGCCCGTTGCGTACTCCCAAAGTCCCCAGCCTGAGGTTTTAAGGCTTCTGGGCACCTGTACATTTCCTAAAAAGCCCGTATCGAACACCACGGTCATTAGTCCTGTAAAGGCGGTTGTTGCAACCGACACAAAGGCGTTGATAATAAGCGTCACAAGGCCTGTGACCTTGTCCTTGAGGGCAATCAGCGGGTAAAGGGCTACGCCTATTGTTGCGATAAAGTCGGAAATATGCTCAATGCTCATATAGTAATTTTCAAAGAAGGGTATCTGCTGCGTCCAGCGGCGTTGGAGGAAGTGCGCCATATATGCCTTCATGGGGCTTGCGTAATCAAAGCCGCTGTCGATAAGTCCCAAGCGTGCGTATTCGACCTGCTCGGGATTTATAAGCTTTAAAAGCGGATGGGCAATAGTCGCCTTGCATATGGTCTGCAGAATGAAAAAAAGCGCAATGACAGTTATGTAATGATAGTATTTGTACTCCTTGTCGGAGATAATAGAGCCTACAAAGAAGGCGTACAGGGGTACGAGCGTAAAGCCCATTATAAGCACTATGGCAAGGCCGCTGTAAGGGTCAACCGGGGCATTGATGACCTGACCCTGATAGGGCAGGTCGCTGTAAACAAAGCCTGCCGTCTGGTGGATGACCGTGGCATAGCCTGTAACGCCCAGACCCGTCATAAAGGCACCGAGGGGTATCATCTCGTATTTCATGCCTTTGCGTTCTCCGTAAAAGTGGTAGATTAACAGAATCAGAACAAGACCTACGCTGTAAAGACCCCATGAGGAGCCGAAGCCGCTCTCGCCACGGCAGCGCCAGATGAAGCCGCCCAGCAGTGCGCCGAGGATTACGGAAAGCACCTTCATTCCCTTGCTGTTGACAGTGTTGTTTATGTCGCCACCCTCTTCCGTGAATTTAACACGCTCTGATTCTATCATCAAGACAGCAGAACCGCAAGATACAAAATGCAGCCCTGAAAATGCCCCGTAGACTGACGGGGCGCTTTTTTCTTTTGCGGGGTTTCACACACTCTTATGCTTATGATAGAACTCCTTTAAGGATTCCTTTGTATCGCTGTCAAGGTAGTGCCACCTTATGCCCTGAATTGCGCCCTCCAAGGCAGAAAGCCGCATGATGCAGGCCAACGGGTCACGGGCAAGAATACGCAGCCACGCTTCACGGCTGCCCACGGCTTTCAGCTCATCCTCAGTCGTAATGCCAACATCGTTAAGCTGTCTCTCAAGCTCGGCGCCGATGTTAGGCAGTTTTGACAGGCTTCCCATATTTATTTCTCCTTTTTATAACGGTATTTGGCGGTCAGTGCTTTCTCAGTGTCGTCGTCCTCAAAAAGAGTCCTCTCGAATGTATAGCCCTCATGTTTTAGGCAGGTTTCGAGTATAAACAGGTAGATTCCTATATCAATGCGGTTATAATAGCCTGTCAATAAGGCTGGCATTATCCCCTTCTGGCCGGGCTCTTTATACCTGTAAACAGTAAGCTCGTCGCCTGTATTCTCCGTAATCCACGGTTGACTGTTGCAGGCGCTGGGCGCAAAGCGGGCAATCTCCGCCACACCGAGGGTATCACCGTGCCAGATTTCCTCTAAGGGCTTGCGCTTTGCTTTGAACATGTCCTTGCGGAATGCACTCTCAGGCACTTTTGCTATGGCAATCATGATAACGTACTCAAGGCCGTCAAGCTCCCTTTCCTCCGGCATGCCGATTCCGAACCACAGCGCACCGATGTTTTGTGAAGCAAGATAAAGGTCTATCTGCTGGCCTATATAGCCTATGTTCCTGAGGTATTCGCCCTTTTTCTCACTGTAAAACAGAATGCAGTACTGAGCTCCACTCTCGCAGGTAGTCTCTGACTCGGGGACGATTATTGTCTTTGTTCTGATTGAGGGGTCGAGAGGAGTAACAGCAGCTATAAACTCCCTCAGCTTAGTTAATTCCTCTTCAGACAGCTTATCGGTGTCCTTGAACTGATGAAAGGATTTTCTTTTAAAAATCTGCGAATAAAAATCAATCACGCTTATCACCCTTTCGATTTATTCGTTTGGCAGGCTTACAGTTATGCGCCCGCCTTTACATTCCAAGAAATCTTCTTATGTGCATTTCCGCTATTTTATTCTGCTGAGCATCAAAACTGGCGGAATAAGGGTCCATAAATCCATGGTCTGCGGGCAGAATATACAGCTCTACATTTTGCTTTTTTACAAGCTCTTTTGCCACAAGCTTTACATCAAAGAAGTCCTTCTCTGCAAAAAGCAAAAGCACGGGCATTACAGGCTTTAGCATCAGATAATCCCTTATCCGTGAGCCGTAGCAGCAGATGATTCCGTCGCAGTCGGGGTATTCGCAGCACCGCCATGCAATCGCCGCCCCTGCGCTGAAGCCGAGAACGAATACCTTGTCATAGGTGCTTTTAAGCATCGATATTAAGGCCTCGACCTCTTTATAATAATCCGGCTTTATATTGCTGTAAAAACAGCTGTGGGCTTCTTCTGCCTTAGAATACGGAAAACGCTTGCCCTCCAGCATATCAGGGCAGAACACATCGAACCTAAGCGTTTTAAGGTTTTCGCATATATCCTTTATAAAGCTGTTAATCCCGTAGATTTCGTGCAGCACAATGACCGCATTTTTATTAATGCCCATTCATTTACCTTCAAAATAGTTATAACACATACAAATATTTCCGCTTACATTATAAGCTTTTGCCGGCGACGGCTTCAACATATTTTTTAAAACAATTCAGTCCGCTGTCTGCCCTATTACCTTATAAAAATTAGAACAATATATATTGTGTTGTCTGCATTTTTCTGCTAAAATGTTACCAATATTTGCCCCTGCTGCAATTTGCTCAAGGTAATGACAGGTTTTCACTGAAGTCAAAGCAAAACCCAAAGAAGGTTGTGGATATATGGAGCTTTTTAATAATGATAAGCTGATAAAGACCTTTGCCGTGCTGCGCAAGCTCTTCCCGTCCGATTCGGTCAACGAGCAGAATCTGCGTGCAAAGGACCGCAAGCTGATATCCGAAGGAAAGCTCGGCGAGCCGGTGCCGCACAAAATTGCTTACGACAACGGCAGGCTCATACGTGATGAGATACTCTCCGTCTGCGCCATATTCTATCAGGACAAGAATGTGGACCCGGACGACATTAAGCTGATTTCCGATGCGGGCTTTGATGTTATTCTGTGCGACAGCAAGGGCGAGTTCGGCGAAATGCTGATAAATGAGTGCGAAAAGCACGGTATTGCGCTGCTCGGAACCGATGAGAGAGTCCCGCATACTAAGGGCTATGAAAAGGCGCTTGAGGCAGGCCCCGATTACTTTAAGGGCTACAGATACAGCCCCTGCAAAATCGGCGACCGGGGTACAGATGAGCCGGATGTATCGAAATATGAATTGCTCGAGAGATTCAGGGCGCTTTATCAGAGCGCACTGCCCGAAAAGTTCCTTTTCTATAACCTCTTCCCCGACGGCGCAGGCAAAAAGCGCACGGGGGCTAAAAACTACCATGAATATGTTGAGGAGTACGCAAAAAAGGTCAATACCGACTACATTTCCCTCGACGTATATCCCTTCTTCTCCTTTACCGCAATCAACAGGGTCATGTTCAGCATCACCCTGAATACATACGAAACCGTGGGCGATGTTTGCCGCAGGTACGGCCGGGATTACTGGATTTATATTCAGACCCAGAAGAACTGGTTCTCAACCCTCTACGGCCACACTACATACGAGCAGATTATCTGGCAGATGTACTCTGCGCTTGCCTACGGCGCTCGCTCGATTATCCACGTTTCCTATTCGCCCGTCTGGGGCAATCTGGCCATAGCGATGATTGACAAAGACGGCAATCTTACCGAGCAATACCTGTATTCAAAAAGAGCTAATGAGCAGTTCCAGAAGCTGTGCCCGGTACTTTCACGCTACAAGAGCCTCGGCGTGCTGCCGACAAAATCGGACAAGAAGAACCCGCAGTTTGCCCTTGCACAGTACAGGCAGAAAAAGGCCTCGGAGCGCCGTGGCTTTAAGGGTATTGATTTAGTAAAAGAAATAAGGTCCGACAGCTCTGCGCTGGCAGGCTACTTCAAACACGAGAATGACGGCAGCTACGGCGTAATGATAGTTAACTGCAAGGATTTCTACGACCCCACTGCATCGCAGAGGGCAAAGATTGACTTTGCAAAGAGGGTAAATGTGAAGGTTTATCAGAAGGGCGAGCTTGTGAAAAAGGCCGAGGGCATCCAGAGTCTTTGCCTTAGGCTTGATTCCTGCGAGGGCGTTTTCGTTACGATTGAAGAAAGCAAATAAGCCTTACAGTCAGTCATAATAAAAAGCATCCGTTCG
>JAAYOZ010000022.1 GCA_012520115.1 Clostridiales bacterium
AAGGCATAGTAGGCCGCAAGAATGTTGCCGAAGTTGCCCGTGGGAACGCAGATATTGATTTTATCGGGATAGGCTATCCTGCCCGCCTTTACCATATCGCAGTATGCCGAGAAATAATAGACAATCTGCGGCGCAAGACGTCCCCAGTTAATGGAGTTGGCGGATGAGAAGCTGATATTCTTTGCTTTAAGCTCCGCTTCAAGAGCCTTGTCTCCGAAAATCTCCTTAACGCCGCTCTGAGCGTCGTCAAAATTTCCGTAGATAGCGGCCACGCCCACATTGTTGCCTTCCTGGGTGCTCATCTGAAGCTTCTGAATATCGCTTACGCCCTCGCTGGGATAGAACACAAGAATCTTCGTTCCATTAACATTCTTAAAGCCCTCAAGAGCGGCCTTGCCGGTGTCGCCGGAGGTTGCCGTGAGTATTACTATCTCGCTCTTGTCCCCGATTTTCTTTGCGCTGCCGGTCAGAAGATGGGGCAGCAGCTGCAGTGCCATATCCTTAAAGGCGCAGGTGGGACCCTTCCACAGCTCAAGATAGCTGACGCCGTTTTTCAGAGTCCTTAAAGGCGCAACATCCGCACTGTCGAACTTTCCCTCGGCGTAGGCCTTGTCCACAAAGTCGCCGATTTCCTCAGCGGAGAAATCGGTTAAGAACAGCGACAGAACAGCCTTTGCCCTCTCCCTGTAATTCTTTTCGGTCAGTGAAGCTATAAACTCCCCGTTTACTTCTGGAAAAGCCTTCGGCACAAACAGACCGCCGTCGGAAGAAATGCCCTTTACTATTGCTTCTGCTGAAGTAATATCAATTCTGCTGTCACGAGTTGAAGTATATTTCATATTCTTTCCTTTCAGACACCCTTAGGAAGAAGTCTTAAATATATTAGACCCAATACGCACTTAGCTTATCAGGACTTAAATATTATATCAGTATATATTTTCATTGTAAAGCAAAAATGATGTCATTGCCCGTACTTCAAAAAACAATAAAACCCGCCCTTGGCGGGATATTATAACCACCTTGAATTGCAGTTTAAATTATAACCTCTAAATCTCTAAGTCTTCCAAAGCTTCTGTTTTTTCGATTCTGTCATTGAGGATAATATTTTTACATCCGCCGCAGGTAATGCACTGCGGATAATTGGTGCAAAAAATCTTGATACCGCCGCCGAGATAGGTCGTTTCCTCCATCACAACGTTTCGCTGGAGCACACAGCAATACTGCTCGTATGATTTGTAAAGCGTTTTCAAGCCCTGACACCCCCCTGCTACTATTATATTCATAGAAATACCTGTTAAACAAAAAACAGGCATACAAAAAAATACAACCTATATGGATATCCTGTATAACTTAGGCTTTGTGATATGATTACTGCTTAGAAAAGCATTTTTCGACGATAATAATATTGGGAGAAACTATTATTTATCCGACTAAAATATAATGATACTGAGAATATTCGGAATTATTCGTTTTAAAGCTTGTTTTGGCACTATGCACAAATCAAATTGATATTAATTGATAATTCTTACAAAACGCCCACTGCTATTTACTTGTAATAGGGCTTATTTTGTTATATTATGTAATTAGGCGGACTATACTTTATCAGTTAAAACGCCTGTGCAAACCTGAACCAATCGGCGCTTTTCAGCGCCGTGAGAATGTGAGGAACCGATGGACTATAAGCTAAGCAAAAAAAAGGCGAAAGAGCTTCTTGAAAGCAAGCTGCTTCATTTCTTCGGAGTCGGCCCGAATGACGCCACATACGAGCATATTTATCGTGCGCTGGCCATGATTCTGACCGAAATGATGAACGAGGGCAGAACCGAGTTTGAACAAGAGGCTAAACGCAAAAACGTAAAGGACATATACTACCTGTCCATGGAATTTCTTATGGGCAGGTCTATGAAGAATAATCTATATAATCTTGACTTGCTGCCTGTCTTCGACGAGGTGCTCAGTGACTACGGCATCAGCCTCGACAGGGTATTCGAATCCGAGCCGGATGCGGGTCTGGGCAACGGCGGCCTCGGCAGGCTTGCCGCCTGTTACCTGGACGCTCTTGCAACTCAGGGTTATGCCGCTACGGGCTATTCGATTCTCTATGAGTACGGCATTTTCAAGCAGAAAATCGTCGACGGCTGGCAGACCGAATTGCCCGACTTCTGGCTTTCCGGCGGTGATGCCTGGCTTGTTAAGAGAGAGGAAAGCGCAGTCGACATCAGCTTTGAGGGCAGCGTAAAAGAAGAATGGTATGAGAAATACCACCATGTTGAGCTTGTGGACACGGTTAAAATCAAGGCAGTGCCCTATGACATGTATGTGTCAGGCAAGGGCGGCAAGGGAATAAGCGTATTAAGGCTCTGGTCGGCGGTCTCGCCCGGGCTTGATATGGCATTGTTCAACGAGGGCAACTATATGCGGGCAATGGAGAACGCCTCAATGGCTCAGATTATAAGCAAGGTGCTTTATCCCGCAGACAATCACCCTGAGGGCAAGAGCCTCAGACTTCGCCAGCAGTATTTCCTTGTGTCCGCCTCGATTCAGGACATCGTTAAAAAGCATTTAAGACAGTACCCGACCCTCGACAACCTGCCCGAAAAGGTGGCAATTCATATAAATGACACCCACCCGACACTCGCTATCCCGGAGCTTATGCGTATATTGCTTGACGAGTGCGGCTACGGCTGGGACGAGGCATGGAATATAGTCACCAACACGACCGCCTACACGAATCACACCGTAATGCGTGAAGCCCTTGAGGTCTGGGGCGAGGAGCTTTTAAAGCGCCTGTTGCCGAGGATATATCAGATTATCAAGGAGATAGACAATCGCTTCCGCTCCTTTGTCTGGAACAGCACTCAGGACCCTGACCTTGTGGAAAGCACGGCCATAATCTCAGACTCCGCAGTCAGAATGGCTAATCTATGCGTTGCAGGCTCTCACAGCGTAAACGGCGTTTCCGCTCTGCACAGCGAGATTCTCAAGACTTCTGTTTTCAACGATTTTTACAGGCTCATGCCCTTCAAGTTTAAAAACGTGACCAACGGCATAGCCCACAGAAGGTGGCTCAGTCAGGCCAACCCTGCCCTTGCGGGCTTCATTAAGGAGCTTATCGGCGATGGCTTTGTCTATAACGGCGACGAGCTTTTAATGTTAAGGGAGTACCAAGACGACAGCTCGGTCCTAAAAGAACTGCAAAGGATAAAGACTCTCAACAAAGAGCGGTATGCGGATTATATTAAGAGAAAAACGGGCATTTCTATCAATCCGAACTCGATTTTCGATGTTCAGGTAAAGCGTCTGCATGAGTACAAAAGGCAGCATCTTAACGCACTTAATATTCTAAACAAATACCTTGAAATCAAAGACAACCCGAACGGCAATTACATTCCGAGAACCTATATCTTCGCCGCAAAGGCAGCCCCCGGCTACTTCCTTGCAAAGAAGATAATAAGCCTTATCTCCGCCCTTTCCGACCTTATCAACAACGACAAGGATGCAAACAAGTACCTGAAGGTCGTCTTTGTCGAGGATTACAGCGTGACAGAGGCGGAAAACCTTATGCCCGCCGCAGATATAAGCGAGCAGATTTCCCTTGCGGGCACGGAGGCAAGCGGCACGGGCAATATGAAGCTGATGCTTAACGGCGCAATCACACTCGGCACCATGGACGGCGCAAATATTGAGATTTTTGAAGCGGTAGGCCCCGACAACATCATCATTTTCGGCATGAACGAGGCCGAGGTTACACAGCTTCGCCATTTAGGCTACAACCCGGCAGACTACTACTTCAACAACAGGGAATTAAAGCGCACCATAGACTATATGAACAATGTGGGCGTCGGCGGCAAGAGCTTCAGTGAGATTTCTAAGTCCATAACAAACTACGACCCCTATATGGTGCTTGCGGACTATGCGGACTACCGCCTAGCTCAGAAACGCTCCGACGAGCTTTATTCCGACAGCGAGAACTGGAGCAGAATGTCCTTAATGAACATCTCCGGCGCAGGACGCTTTGCCGCAGACAGGGCAATAAGGGAGTACGCAGATAATATCTGGGGCTCGCCCTCAGCCTTCGGCTTTGAAATTAAGGACAAGTCAAAGGGCAAATAATACAAGGTAAGCGGGTGATGCTGTGAGCAACATTGCCTTTAATTCGAGAGATAAGTTTTACAAATCCGTTTTCGGTGCAATACAAACAGACCGGAGCACAGGCTTTACGCTTGTGCTCAGCGGTTCTATGCAGGTAAAACAGGCTTACCTTGTAATCTGGCCTGACAGCGGAAGCGAAAAATACATACCCATGTCAGCCCACGAGCAGGACGGCAATGTCTATTGGCGCACGGACTTTAAGACAAGCAAAAAAGGTCTTTACTTCTACAGATTCGACTACGACACCCCCTACGGCAGGGGCAGCATATTGAACAGCGGCTCAGGGATTGGCTACGTGGGCGCAGGCGGTCAGCCCTGGCAGCTCACGGTTTACGGCAAGGATTTCAAAACCCCCGAATGGCTCAAGGGCAAAACCGCATATCAGATTTTCCCCGACAGGTTCTGTAAATCCTCTGTCCCGAAGGAAAATGTCCCCGCCGACAGGGAACTGAGAAGCGACTGGGGAGGGGTTCCGAAGTGGTGCCCCGACAGTGAAGGCCGATTCAACAACGACTATTTCTGCGGGGATTTAAAAGGCATTGAGGAAAAGCTCGAATACCTCTCACAGCTCGGCGTCAGCCTGATTTACCTTAACCCCATATTCGAGGCACACTCAAATCACAGATATGACACCGCAGATTATATGAAAATCGACCCCCTGCTCGGCACAACGGATGACTTCATTACACTAACAAAAAAAGCCGACCGGCTCGGCATTAAAATCATCCTCGACGGCGTGTTCAGCCATACGGGAGCGGACAGCATATACTTCAATAAGTACAAACGCTACGGCGAGGGCGGCGCCTACAACGACCCTGAATCGCCCTATTATTCATGGTATAGATTCAAAAGCGGCCGTGACGACTATGCCGCATGGTGGGACGTTCTGACCCTGCCCGAAGTAAACGAGGAGGCGGAAAGCTACGTAGAGTTTATCACAGGCAAGGACGGAGTTTTAAATCACTGGCTTTCCTGCGGCGCATACGGCTTCCGGCTCGATGTGGCGGACGAGCTGCCCGACAGCTTTATTGAGAAGATAAGAAAAGCGGTCAAAAAAATAAAGCCCGACGCCCTTTTGTGGGGCGAGGTCTGGGAGGACGCAAGCAACAAGATAAGCTACGGCGGAAGGCGAAAATACCTTTTCGGTGACGAGCTTGACTCGGTGATGAACTACCCCTTCAGAGAGGCCGTTATTGACTTCCTGCTGGGCGGCTCTGCGGAGCTTTTCATGGAGCGTATCGTCACAATCTGCGAAAACTACCCCAAGCCCGTGCTGGACACCGCAATGAATTTCTTAGGCACACACGACACCGCAAGAATCCTCACGGTTTTGTCGGGGGCAAACATATCAAACAGGGACAAGAACTGGCAGGCGGGCTTTATACTGTCTGAAAGCGAAAGGGCAGTCGCAAGGAAACGCCTGTTAAGCGCCGTCAGCCTGCTTTACACGCTTCCGGGTATTCCGACAGTATATTACGGCGACGAAGCGGGACTCGAAGGCGGAGAAGACCCCTTTAACAGAGGCTGCTTTCCGTGGGGATACGAGGACAGGGAAATTCAATACCACTTTAAAGTCCTCGGACAGATGCGAAAGGACTACGAAGCCTTTAAAGATGGGGAGTTTCTGCCCGTTTCAGCCATGCTCGGCTGCGTAGCATATTTAAGAAAAGCAGAACACGGCGAGAGCATAATGGTAATTTCAAACAAGAACTATCACGAAATCACATACTTCCTGCCCGATTATATCTATAACCCCAAAATAATCATCGGCGGCACTCTGACTGAGGATAAAAGGGGAGTCATAATCGGCTCCGAATCAACGGCCATACTCTCCGTGTCGCAATAAACTTTGACGGGTCTTTGACCCGTCTTTTTGTATAATCAGCCTTTATCTGCAAAACATAAAGGTAAAGGTTGGTGATTGAATGGCAAAACAGAAGATGAAAAGACCCGGCTCTGAGGAATTGGGAATCAATCAGCCCAAAAACGCAGTAGGGCCGGTGCCCGAAATTAAGGGCAAGGCTAAATCAGGCAAGAAAACGGCTACAAACAATCAGTGGACTGACACTCAGAACAGAAACGATTTCAGAGAACGCAGAGACGGCCCCGGAGGAAATTAATAATGAGTAATGCAAAGAAGAACAATAGCAGGGCAGACATGCCCGCAGGCCTTACGGCGGCATTGGCTAAGGACA
>JAAYOZ010000161.1 GCA_012520115.1 Clostridiales bacterium
GTAAGCGAGGAATGGGGTCTGCACAATACATTTTTCGACGGCAGGGATTTTGAGCTTTCGCTATACGGCAGAGTTAAAAAGGACTTCCTTGACTTTGTAAATAAGTATGAGCAGGGTACCTTTCATGCTCCGATTGCGATTGTCCTGCCCAAAGATATGCAGGTGCTTTGCAATATCAATGATACTTCCTTTAACCATGGTCTGAGAATACCTTATGAGAATCCCGACTTAACACAAAGGGAGCTGAAAATCGCTGAGGGTATAAAGATCCTTATGGGTGAAACCGTGTCGCAGTACGGAAATGAGACTAAGACTCTGCCGAACAGTAATCTGCCTGACGCATTCGATATAATCCATGAGGATTGCGAGGCGGCTTTCTCTGCTTATGAATACCTTGTGGACCTGACATTTAATCCCTCATTTGCAAAGAAGCACAGGAAGGCAATCAGCGTTGATGAAGCGAAGACAAAGATTTTTGAGCTTATGCCCTGCACTGTGTACGGCGGGCTGCACTGGTTTGTGAATAAGCTGAGTGACGGCTGGTACCTGACGGTGTTCAATAATGACGGCGTTGATAAGAGTGTAGAGAACGGCGAGCGGATAATTGCAGACGCCGCCCGCACGGCTGTCATTGAAATAAAGCACGGCCAAAATCTTATCCCCTTGGAGGGCGTGAGGGAAATAAACAAATCAGACAGCATATATTATGTGCCCTTAAATGGCGGGGATTACTTCTTTGCGAGGATAGGGTAACAGCATAAAAAGAAAAACCCGAAGGCTTGAAGCTTTCGGGTTTTGTGTTTTGTAAAGTTTATCTGTATTCTACGAAATTCTGGTTGTTGTCGACGCAGAGGAAGCGCGGGTAGAGGGGATTCGAGTAGACAGTCATATTCTCCTCTGTATCAATCAGGACGAACAGGAATTCTGCAAATTCGCTGCCCACCTTGCAGGGTACATGGGGTGCGTTCTTGATTATCCATGTGGAGTCCGGGAAGAGGACATTTGTTACATCGACCATTTTGTCAGGGGACAGGAATTCGGTTTCGGGGACGTCGAGGGTGGTGCCGAAGTCGGCTGTCTGTGCGCCGCCTGCCATGAGTGCGGTTTCAAGGCCGTCGCCGATGCTTGTGCTGCGCTCATAGAAGGGGTAAAGGGGCATATTGTAATTGGCGAGGATGAATATGCCTACGCCGTCTTCTTTTGCGCTTCTGAGCAGGTCATTCCTTGCGTCAAGCATTGCATGGATGCGGTCGATTCTTTCTATAAGTCCTGCGTATTCCGCCTTCATCTCTTCGGTGGGGAACATATAGTCCACACAAGCGTCGATTTCGTCCTTGACAATAAGTGCCCACCATGAAGGTATGGTGCCGAAGATTTCCCTGACGGTGTAGTCCATGACATAATCGTTCTCTTCAAAAACAAAGCTGTTAAGGAAGCCGCAGATCTTGTCTATAAAGCCCGCTCTCCAGAGAGCGTCGACAAGTATTTTTATCGGGAAGGGCAGGTTAAGTCCGTATTTAAGGAGATTATATGCGCCTTCAGGACGGATTCCCAATTTGCCCTGGAATGCATCCGAGACCATGTATGTGCCCTGGAATGCGCTGGAGAGCATGACAATCTTATTGACATTTTCATAGCCGTACTTATAGAGATATGCGACCGTCAGAACGCCACCCATTGAGCAGCATATTATGTTTACCTTGTCGCAGCCGTGGTCGGTCATGGCACGGTTAATCATCTCGTCGATTTTAACCGCCGCATCAAGGGGGTCAATACGCCAGTCGTAATTGAAGTAATAGACATATTCCGCACCGTAGCGGCTTACGGCTTCTGTAAGGATGCCGTCCTCATGCCCGTCACCGAGCGGGAAATCCTCATAATTTGCGGCGGAGAGGGGGTATTCCTTAACTCCTACATTATAGACCGAATCGCCGTTCTTGTCGCAGGCCACATACTTGAAGGTTTCGTTTACATAATCGAGTATGGGGGTTAAAAACTGCTTTTTATCACGGGACAGCATGTATTTTGCTCCGCCCTTAATGACTGCCTTGAAAATGTCGCTTACCTTAATATCGGGCATGTAGCTTCTTTCGTTTTCCGTACCGATATCCAGATAGCCGCCCGTTAGATTTACGCCTCTGATAACGACCAGAGGGTACTCGGGGGCTGTGGGTTCGGCGTTCTGAACCTGCGGTGCGGCAAAGGCGGGAACACAGGCTGTGAAAATCAATACTACCGTAAGAACTGCACTGACTAATTTTTTCATAATCTTACTCCCTTCAGTTTCTTAATATATCCGGAACATCGGACCAAGAGATTATCTCTATGCCCTCTTCCTTAGCGATTTTGAGCAGGACTCCGCTTTTGAGTATTTCGTATTCATAGACCCGTTTGGTCCACGGAGTGATTTCGCTGCTTTGGGGCTTTGCCGGGTGCATAAAAAGCTCCGTTATGCCCTCACCGCAGTTTCTGACGGCGTTTATGTAATACTCCGAAAGCACTTCCCTGCTTGTTATTCTGCTCATATCCCACGGGTTTGTGATAAGGTCGTCAATGAGCATTACCTTCTGCTTTAAGGCCTTATTGACGAGATGTGCGTGGAATTTAAGCAGAACAGAGGGTACCTTTCTGCCGAGCTGCCTTTCTATGAAGTCCGGCCTTTTAGGGAATCTGTAAGGCAGGTTGTGTAAAGCGCAGAAGTCATAGGCCTCCACATAAAAGCGTCTGAGATTCAAGCCGTAAAGAGTGCCGCTGTGATTGTCCGCATGGTCGACTTTTACGCCGTTTGCACGCAATGCGGTGTACTGCGCCTCAAGCTCACGTCTTACATCCCTGTGGCGGGTGTGCAGGGTAATGTCCTTTGAATTTGAGAACAGTGCACCGTTATTTCCGAGGGATTTCGCCCCCGTCAGGCTCTTCCACGGGTTTGCTGCTTCGTCGGAATTAATAGTCAGGTGCACGCCTGCTGAAATTCCGTTTTTCTTTAGCCAATCGGCTGCGTCCTTAAATTCGGGGGCGACTGCAAGCACGGAGGTTGAACTAATAAGCTTATTTGTGAGAAGCTCCTTTATAGCCTCGTTCTGCTGAGGGTTATAGCCGAAATCATCGGCGTTGGTTATGAGATACTTACTCATTTTTCGGCCTTCTTATTCAATTCGGGGAATTTTAATAACAGGGCGATAACCGTGGCAAGTATCATAGCTGCGGCGGGGAAAACGCACAGCAGTACCCTTGCTGCCATGGCCGGGTTTTCGCCGGGATTGTCGCCGTTTACAAAATTAAATGTTTCGGAAACAATATAGAAGGCAAGGGAGGTATAAAGGCCGTTCAGACGGTTCATAACGCCCATAAGGGAGTTTATTATGCCCTCACGCTTAATACCGTGCTTTACAAAGTCGTCGTCGACGATTTTTGCTCCTATGCAGTCCATTGTGGTAAGGCATGCGCCCACGCCGAAGCCCACAAAGCAGGCTGCTATAATTGCGGGTATAAAGCTGTTTATAAAGAACATCGGCACAAAGCTCAACGCCATAATCAACAGACCAGTCCGCCA
>JAAYOZ010000162.1 GCA_012520115.1 Clostridiales bacterium
AAAGTCATTTCTGCTTGCAATATATTATAAAAAATATATAATTAATATAATGGTAATATCTACTTAAGCTACTTAAAGACTCGCAGTTTTTTACGGGAGGAGCATCATGAGAATGCAGGAATCAGGCGAAATGTATCTTGAAACTATCTTACTGCTCACAAAAAAAGGCGGTGATGTTCGCTCAATCGATATAGTCAACGAAATGGGTTTCTCTAAGCCCAGCATAAGCAGGGCGGTAAATCTTCTTAAAAAAGAGGGCTATATTGAAATTGACGGTTTGGGACGTATTACGCTCACACAAAAGGGTCTGGAGACCGCTACCTGCGTGTATGACCGTCACCAGTATATTTCAAAACTACTCAAAAAACTCGGCGTCAGCCCCGATACTGCTTCCAGAGATGCCTGCCGTATTGAGCATGTTATCAGCGACGAATCCTTTGATATGATAAAGAAATACGTTGAAAACGAGCTTGAGGGAGACTGATGGATATTTCAAAGCCTCTGTATAATCGCCTTTCGGAGAGAATAAGTGAAATCCCGATTATCAATACTCATTCACATCATTTGCCTGATGAATTGCTCCAATCTGTCGGGTTGAAAGATATTTTATCAAACAGCTATGTCAACTGGATGTCCCCTCCTCCTGACTTTGAAAACAGTGCCGAATGCGAAGCATACATAAACAAAAACTACTCAAACACTTATTTTCGCTGGCTTTTCAAGTCCTTTGAGGATTTGTATGGCATTAGGCTGACAAAAGACAACTTTAAAGAGCTGGACAAGGCTGTAAAAAACGCCTATTCCGACAAGGGTCATCATCTGAGGGTGCTTACCGAGAATTGCAGGTTTGATAAAATAGTCAACGAGAGGCAGCCGGACCCCGGCAGCAATTTAGGTCACCCGGAGCTGTTTTTCCCGAGCTTCAGGTGCGACAGCTTTTTCTCTGCGTATCTGAAGGACAAGCCCGACCCGAATAACTTCTTTGCTTACTCGCTTTTTTCAAAGCAGGAAATAAACGATATAGCGGATTATTTAAATGAAGTCAGAAATGCAATCGCAAACAAAAAATCTGAGGGCTGCGTCGCTTTAAAGGTTGCCATTGCCTATGAGAGACCGTTATCCTTTAAAAAGGCGGATTTACTCAAGGCACAGCGGGCTTTAAACAACCCGAATGCCGATGAGGAGGCTATTACTGCCTTCGGCGATGCGGTTATGCACACAATCGTAAGTACTGCCGCAGAGCTTGATATACCCGTTCAGATTCACACGGGCATGGGGCAGCTCAGAGACACAAGGCCGATTATGCTGCTTGACCTTATAGAAGCCCACCCGGATACGAAGTTCCACCTGCTTCATGGCGGCTTCCCGTGGTTTGACGATACCTATGCCCTGCTGCATAATTACAAAAATGTCTGGTCGGACACCTGCTGGATTCCGTACCTTTCCACCACAGCAGCAGTGGATTACTATATCAAGGCGCTTGAAGCTTCGGATACACACAGGATGACTTGGGGCTGCGACACATGGATGAGCGAGGATGCCTACGGCGCTTTGCTGGCTATGGAGCATGCACTTTCAATGGCACTTGCCATAATGATTGAAGACGGCGCCTTCGATGAGGATTATGCCCTTTACATTGCCGAAAGAATATTAAGGCAAAACGCTCTGGAGCTTTTCTTTGGGAAGGCTGAATAAAAAAGACATATAACTTTTGGGACAATATGTGCTTAACAAAGCAGGACAGACGTGATATAATCTCTCATTGTTTGGGCTTTGGAGCCAATTAAAGTTTTATTTTTTATTTTGCTCAACAAAACCTTTTGTTGCCGCACATAACACAGCAGCGCTGTGCAAAGGCGGTATTTATGTTTGTAAATTTTAATTTTGCGGGGGTAAAAATGTTCAAGGTCGGATTTGATATCAATGCGTACATAAAAAGGCAATCCGAGCAGATTATGAGGCGGATTGACACATTCGGAGGAAAGCTGTACTTAGAGTTCGGCGGTAAGCTCTTTGACGACTATCACGCTTCAAGGGTTCTGCCCGGCTTTCTGCCCGATACCAAAATCAAGATGCTGCAGCAAATCAAGGACGACCTTGAGATTGTCATAGTTATCAATGCGGCGGATATTGAAAAGAACAAGATTCGCCGTGACCTCGGAATATCCTATAACTTAGACGTATTAAGGCTCATTGACGCATTCAGAGAGTTAGGTCTCTATGTCGGCAGCGTTGTAATTACTCAGTTTAACTCACAGCCGAACACGATTCTCTACAAATCAAAGCTGGAGCAGCTCGGCATAAAGGTTTTCCTTCACTATACAATCGACGACTATCCGTATAACATAAGCAATATTGTCAGCGAAAACGGCTTTGGCAGAAACGAATATATCGAGACAACCCGCCCCCTTGTGGTTATCACCGCCCCGGGTCCCGGAAGCGGAAAGATGGCCACCTGCCTTTCACAGCTCTATCATGAGTATTTAAGAGGCATTAAGGCAGGCTATGCGAAATTCGAGACCTTCCCTATCTGGAACCTGCCCTTAAAGCACCCGGTAAACCTTGCTTATGAGGCGGCAACCGCCGACTTAAACGACGTCAACATGATTGACCCCTACCACCTTGAAGCCTACGGAATCACGAGCATTAACTACAACAGGGATGTTGAGGTATTCCCCGTTCTTAACGCTATCTTTGATAAGATATCGGGCAAAAGCCCCTATAAATCACCTACTGACATGGGAGTTAACATGGCCGGCCATTGCATTATCGATGATGATGTAGTTCGTCAGGCGGCGAAGGATGAGATAATTCGCCGCTACTTCGCTGCACTCTGCGACCAGCGCAGAGGCTCGGGCACGGAATTAGCCGTTCAGAAAATTGAATTGCTTATGAAGCAGGCGGGAATCTCCGTCGATGACCGTATTGTTGTGGGTGAGGCTCTTAACCGCTCGGCAAATACGCAGAATCAGCCCGCCGTTGCAATAGAGCTGCCCGATGGCAGAATTGTCACGGGCAAGACATCAAGCCTGCTCGGTGCTGCCGCAGCCGCTCTTTTGAATGCGGTCAAGGCTCTGGGAGGAATCGACAAGGAAGTTCACCTTATCGAGCCGGAGCTGATTAAGCCTATTCAGACGCTTAAAATTGATATGCTCGGCAATCAGAACCCCCGTCTTCATTCGGATGAGGTGCTTATCTCCCTTTCAATAAGCGCCGCCGAAAACGAAGCCGCAAGAATCGCTTTTCATGAGCTGTCAAATCTTCGTGGCTGCGAGGCTCATTCCACTGTCATTCTCTCACAGGTTGACGAGGATACATACCGCAGACTCGGCATAAACTTAACCTGCGAACCCCAGTATCAGACAAAAAAGCTATACCACAAATAGATTCGGAGGTTTGTATGATGCTTACAGCTTTAAGCTCTCTGACAAAGGTCTTTTATGATGAAAAGCCTCTTGATACGGGTTTTAACTCCTTTTCGATGCTGAAAAACGAGCGCCGCTCCTTTCAGGTTGCATTTTTATGCAGTGCCGCCGACAGCATTTCATTCAGTATCGATTCCGAGCTTAAAGACTGTATTTCGGCCTATCTGATAAAGTACATACCCTCAAAGCTCGCCGCCTATTCAAACCATGACGACTATTATTTGAGAAACGGCGAGAGCGGTCTTTATCCCGACCTTCTCTGCCCCGTTTCTGAGAATACCGAATTTTCTGCCGCAGAGGGCTGGAACAGCATTTGGTTTGAAATCAAGCCGAATGAGAAGGTTAAAGCCGCCGAATATAAGATAAATGTTACGGTAAAGGTCGGAGAAAAAACCGAAGCCGCCGAGATTTCCGTTAGTATTTCCGACAAGTTGCTGCCCGAGCAGGAGCTTAAATACACAAACTGGTTTCATTCGGACTGCCTTGCCACCTATTACGGTGTGGAGGTTTTCAGCGAAAGGCACTGGGAGATAATCGAGAGCTATGTTAAGACCGCTGTGGAGCATGGTCTTAATCTCCTGCTCACCCCCGTTTTTACTCCTCCCCTTGACACAGCGCCGGAAGGCGAGCGCCCGACAGTTCAGCTCGTGGATGTTTACCGAAAGGGCTATAAATATACCTTCGACTTTACTAAGCTGAAACGCTGGATTGAGATGGCCGACAGGAATAACGTTAAATACTTTGAGATTTCTCACCTGTTCACGCAGTGGGGTGCAAATCATGCCCCGAAGATAATGGGTTATTTCAAGGGCAAGTATGTAAGGCTCTTCGGCTGGGAGACAAAGTCTGAAAGTCAGGGCTACAGGAGCTTTTTGCGCCAGTTTGGCGAGGCCTTTAAGAAATTCGTCGGGGAGAATAATCTCAAAGACAGGATATTCCTGCATGTTTCCGATGAGCCGGGAATGAAGGACTTTGTTTCATACCGCAGGGCTGCAAGGCTAATTCAAGAAATTTTCCCGGATTATCGCACCTTTGATGCCCTTTCCGATTTTGAGTTTTATAAAAAGGGGCTTGTCAAGACTCCCGTGCCCGCAGTGAATCACATTGAGCCCTTTGTAGGCAAGGTGGAGAATTTATGGGCTTATTACTGCTGCGGACAGAACAGGGACTATGTGCCTAACAGGTTCTTCGCCATGCCCTCACAGAGAAATGAGGTATTGGGCTTCTTACTCTATAAATACGGCTGCGAGGGCTTTTTGCAGTGGGGCTATAATTTCTGGTATTCGCAGTTCTCGATTCGTGAGATCAACCCCTATACAGAGTCTGACGCAGGCGGCGCATTCC
This sequence comes from Clostridiales bacterium, assembly GCA_012520115.1. Lineage (GTDB taxonomy): Bacteria > Bacillota > Clostridia > Oscillospirales > Acutalibacteraceae > DTU053. Next base: position 4,770 of record JAAYOZ010000162.1, read on the forward strand.
CCTCCGGCGATGCTTATGTGGTCTATCCCGCACCTGACGGAACGCCCTATGTTTCTTTGAGGCTGAAGGTTTTCTATGACGGCTTCCAGGATATGAGACTGTTAAAGCTTCTTGAGCGCAAAATCGGCCGTAACGAGGTAATAAAGGTGTTGGAAAAAGACCTTGCCGCTCCCCTTTCCTTTACCGAATATCCGAGAAGCGACGAATGGCTGTTAAAGAAGCGTGAAGAAATCATAAGGATGTTATAAAAAATTAAACCCCTCTTTCGAGGGGTTTTCGTTTTGCTGTTATTTTCCCGAGACGGTTATGCCGTCAAAGCGCACCCACGGCAGCTTGCTGGAGCCGTCGCAGATTGACTCCTTTGAAATGGCGGAAATATTCATAAACATGGCTGCGATATTGCCGCTTATCATTGTTTCGGTGACGGGCTTTGTAATCTTACCGTTTTCTATAAGGAAGCTGTTCTTTGCAACGCCCGAGAAATCACCGTTTATTGCGGGCGAGCCGCCGGAGAAGCGGCAGACCAGTATGCCCTTTTCGGTGCTTCTGATAATCTCGTCGAGGCTCTTGTCGCCTGTCTTAACCACATAGCAGCCGCTCGAGTTCTTTGCTCTGCTCTCGCCGGTCTTTCTTGCCGCATAGTCGGACAGGCAGAAGGACTCCAGAACGCCGTTTTTGACAATATCATAGTTTTCACTGATATAGCCGTCGTCCGTTACCCTTTCGCCGGAGACCATGCACTCGTCAAGGGGATTTGCGGACAGTGTAAGGCAATCGGAGGCGACCTTCTGACCGAGCTTATGACGCCACGGGCTTGTGCCGTCGATTATGGTGCTGTCGGACACGAAGTTGCCTAAAGCCATTGAGATAAAGTCACCGAGACAGGAGGGTACGATTACCGCCTGACCTTCAAATTTGCCCTCAAAGGGTTCTGCGCCAAGCTGTTTAACTGTCTGCTCAAAGATATCCCTCTGACCTGCAAGCTCAATGAGGCTTTCATCAAGGTTATTAAAGGACAGACCAAAGTAATTGAAGGAGGTCGTTTTCTCACCGTCGTGGGCTGAAAACATTGGGCTAATCGAATAATAGCCGTTCTTATAGTCGTATTCCACGCCGTTTGAGTTCATAAAAATCGTATCGGCATAGGAGTAATCCGCCACAAGCTGCTCGATTACTATTTCGGGATAAGTCCTCTTTATCTCGTCTAAATATTCCTTTATTCTGAAGAAGAATTTCTCCTTGTCCGGCTTTAATACACCGCAGGTAAAGCTCTTGTTTTCGGTAAGCTCCGCTATGCGTACAGCATCATCCTCCACCGAGGCCTCGGCAGCAGTCACGCAATCCTTGGCGGCCTTAACTATCTCGTCCTCGCTGAGAGAATTAATAAAGATAGTGCCCTTTTTGCCGTTCTTTATAGCCTTCATAGAAATGCCGCCGTCAAAGAGGGATATCATTTTTGTGAACTCACCGTTGTCGGCATCTATTTCTTCTGAAAAACCCGTTGTAACAACGCACTGTGCGTGGTCGGCACCTGCGTTTTTCAGGGCATCGAGAGTAAATATTGCAATTTCTTTATTAGTCATAAAGACATTCCTTTCATAATGACGCTAAGGGCAGCTTATCTGCCGCCTATATTCACCTTGCACTTTAAGGACGGGCCGCCCATTGAAACGGGCATAAGCTGCTTTTTGCCGCAATAGCCCGATGAGCTCCAGACCATCTCGTCCGAAATCATATCGACCGTTTTAAGCATCTCAAAGGCAACGCCGGAGATAGTGGTATCCCTTAATGCCCTGCCGAGCTTGCCGTTCTTGATTTCATAGCCCATTGTTATGCCGAACATGAACTCGCCGGTCGTATCGGCCTGTCCGTTCTGGGTTCTTGTAAGATAATAGCCGTTATCGATTGAGGCAATCAGATCCGACAGCTTGTCCTTGCCGGGCAAAATAGCCGTGTTTCTCATTCTGATAAGCGGCTCGTCGGAGAACTTGTGTGCCCTCGCATTGCCCGTGGGCTTTACTTCAAAGTGCATTGCGCTCTCCCTGTCGTGCATATAGCCGACAAGTATGCCGTTCTTAATTAGCACCGCATCCTCGCAGGGGGTGCCCTCCTCGTCCACATACAGGGGCAGCGGAGCTTTCTCGCCCAAGGCTGTGTGGGCAAAGTCTATCATCGTAATCTTTTCGGAGGCTACTTCCCTGCCGAGATTCTTAGATGCTACGGAGCCTGCCATTACAAGGTCCGCCTCAACCGTATGTCCGACAGCCTCATGCGCCAGCATGCCCGCAAGGGCTGCGTCAAGAACCACTTCGCTAACGCCTGCGTTGGGGAATATACCCTCTCTTTTCTTCATAAGCTCTTCATAGAGGTTATCAATTTCCTTATAACATTCATCGATGTTGTTATAAAGCTCGCTGAAATAGCCCTCGCCGCCGTTTATAACCTCAAACAGCTCTACCGTGTCGCCGTCGGCAGTTTCCGCAGAGAGAATGACATAGATATAGGCACGGGGCATTATGGCGTGGGAGAAGCCGCCGTCGCTTACGTAAAGGAGCTTTTCCATGCTGTCCGCCCTTGCCATTACGGTGCGGCTTGCAAGATTTGTGTATTTGGTGGCGATATAGTCGTCAAGCTGCCTGCAAAAGTCAATATATGCGCTCTGGGGAACATCGATGAAGTCCCTTTTAAGAGGGTTATTGGGCGGCTGAACGCCGACAAGAGGCGGCTTGCCCCTGCCTGCATGTGTATTGAGGAAGTCCGCATTATTCCTTGCGGCGTTAAGGACGTCCTTTATAGCCTCGTCCGAATATTCGCCCTTTGCTGCAAAGCCCCAGACGCCGTTCTTATATACTCTTGCACTCACTCCGGAGCTTTCCGAGCGGATATTTGACACAAGGTTTCCGCTGACTATGGAAACTCCCCTGTTTGTGTTAATCTGCGCTCTTAATTCCGCATGCTCCGGTATGCCTGAAATATGGTTTTTCAGTAAATCATTCAGCAAAATATCATCTCCAAAAGGTAACATAGACATATTAATTCGGTATTTATTATACCCATTATTTGCATAATAACATGAAAGGCTTTATTTAACAATATTTTACGTTGTTTGTTTCCAGAGTCTTGCTTGTTTCTTGACTATATGTACGTTTTGTATTATTATTGAATATGATTTTAAGTCTTAAACAAATTTCGGTTTCTGCGACAAATTAAATTTACGGAGGATATTATGGAGGCTATTTATAACTTTGACCTTGCTGTTTTTCAGTTTATTGAAAAATACATATGGAATGATGCTATTCTGCACCCGGTTATGAAGTTTATAACAACGCTCGGCGACGGAGGCTTGATCTGGATTATTATTGCCGTCATTCTGCTGATTACCAAGAAGTATCGCAAATACGGCTTTATGATGGCTGCGGGACTTATTATTACACTCGTAGTCAACGATAATATACTCAAGCCCTTAATCGAAAGGCCGAGACCCTTTGACTATACCGGCTGGACAAATTTCATCTATCCCGAAATTATACCACGTCCCGACGACTTCTCCTTCCCGTCAGGTCACACAACCTCCTCCTTCCTTTCCGTTGTGCCGCTTATGAGGGCAAATAAGAAGTTCGGAATACCGGCTTTGGTGCTTGCCTCCCTGATAGCCTTCTCCCGTATATATGTCCATGTACACTATTGCACCGATATTCTTGTTGGAATTGTTGTGGGCATTATTTACGGTCTGCTCGGCTGCCTGATTGTCGATTTGATTTACAAGGCAATAGCAAAGAGAAAAGCAAAGAAAGCCGCAAGTCCGGAAACACCGGAAGAGACACCGGCAAATGTATAATAATAACGGGTGGAGTCAGAGGATTCCACCCTTTTTGTTTGGCTCCGATTGAATTTAAATTCAGCCTGTGATAGAATTATCTGAACCTTTTGCACAGGGGGAAACGAAAAGATGAGTGTTGAAAAAGCGTCCGTTATTTTCAAGAACATAGATATACTGAACGACCGCTTTGAAGTCGAGCGCAATATGTTTGTAGGGGTCAAGGGCGGTGTAATAGATTATATCGGCGCCACTTGTCCTGAAGCAAAATACGACAGTGAAATATACGGCAGCGGGAAGCTGCTTTCGCCCGGCTTTTTCAATCTGCACTCCCATGCGGCGATGACTATATTAAGAGGCTATGCAGAGAACCTGCCACTTCACAGTTGGCTGCATGATAAAATTTTCCCCTTTGAGGCAAGGCTTATAGAGCAGGATGTATATAACGGCGTAATGCTTGCTGCGGCGGAGATGCTTCGCTTCGGCACCGTTTCATTTTCGGATATGTATATGTTCGGCTCGGCTACCGCAAGGGCAGTATATGAGTCGGGCATTAAATGCAATCTGTCCGTGCCGGTTTTCTGCTTTAGCGAAAGCGACGAAAAAAACATGCCCGCCCATAAGGAATTGAACGAGTTTATGAGCGAGTTCAAGGATGCGGAGAATATCACATTTGAAATAGCCGTTCACGGTGAATATACCTCAACCGAAAGGGCAGTCAGGGCTACCGCCGAATATGCAAAGGAAAAGGGGCTCGGAGCGCACATTCACCTTTCCGAGACGAAAAAGGAGCATGAGGAGTGCAAGGCCCGACACGGCAAGACTCCGGCAAAATACTTTGCTGATGCGGGACTTTTCGATGTCAGAACCACAGCCGCCCACTGCGTGTATGTGGAGAATTATGATTTAGATATCCTGAAGGAATACGCTGTATCCCCTGCCCTGAACCCCGCAAGCAATATGAAGCTGGCAAGCGGCTTTGCCCCCGTGCCTAAGATGATAGAAAAAGGCATTAATATCTGCCTCGGCACAGACGGAGCCGCAAGCAGCAACAACCTAAATATGCAAAAGGACTTGTATTTGCTCTCAATTATCTATAAGGCCGCATTTGAGGACGCTGCCGCAATTAAGTACACCGACTGTCTTAAAGCGGCGACAATAAACGGTGCAGTCGCTCAGGACAGGCTTGACACAGGTGTGATAAAGCAAGGCTTCAGGGCGGACCTGAGGATGATTGACACCGACTGCCCGAATATGTTCCCCACGACCGATATTGCGAGCAATCTTGTCTATGCCCTCTCCGGCGGGGAAAATGTGCTGACAATGGTCGACGGCAGGATACTTTACCATAATTACGAGTACTACTCGATAGATATTGAAAAGGTCAAATATGAGGCCGAAGGCTCGGTCAGAAGAATAATCTCGGAACTGAAATAGTTAAGGATGTATGTATATGCTCGAACTTATTAAGGCCGCAAAGGGCTATATTGAAACCAAAACGGCACTGAGGCCGCAGATAGGCATTATACTCGGCTCGGGGCTCAACCGCCTGGCAGAAGCAATTGAGGACGCTGTTTTCCTCGATTACTGCGACATTCCCGCCTTTCCGCTCTCGACCGCTCCCGGTCACAAGGGCAGGCTTGTATTCGGCAAGCTCGGCGGTAAGGAAATTGTCTGCATGCAGGGCAGGCTGCATTTCTATGAGGGACATAAAGCAGAGGACATTGTTTTTCCGATTAGATTACTTCGTGAACTCGGCGTGAAAACCCTGATTGTCACAAATGCCGCCGGCGGTATAAACGAGGGCTTTGATGTGGGCGATATTATGATGATTACAGACCATATCAACATGACCGGCACGAATCCTCTTATAGGTAAAAATCTTGATTGCTTCGGCCCGAGGTTCAATGATATGACCTTTGCCTATACGCCCCGCCTTCAGGAAATTGCGAGGGCTGCGGCTGATAATGTCGGCATAACGCTCAGAGAGGGCGTGTATATCGGCGTGACGGGGCCATGCTTTGAAACGCCCGCCGAAATCCGTGCCTACCGCACCTTAGGGGCAGACGCCGTCGGCATGTCAACGGTGTTTGAAGTGATTACTGCGGCGCACTGCGGGCTGGAGGTTCTGGGCTTTTCGCTTATTACAAACAAGGCTGCGGGAATAATCAGGAAACCTCTATCGGGCGAAGAGGTAAACGAGATTGGCCGGAAAAGCTCCGAAGTTTTGGGCAATCTTATTAAACAAATAGTTGGTGAGATATGATTAAGGATTTAAAGGGCGTAACCTTAGCCTACGATACTGAGGAAAACTGCCTTGTAATAGTTGACCAGACCCTGCTGCCTTTAGAGTATAAGCTTTTGAATCTTAATGAGCTTGAGGACATATTTGAGGCGATTAAAAAGCTTCGTGTAAGGGGCGCCCCTGCTATCGGCGCTGCGGCCGCAGCGGGCTTTTCTGCGCTTGTAAACAGAATCAACACTTCGGATGTTTCGGAGTTTAAGGCTCAGGCCGAACGCATAAAGGACAGGCTAAAAGAGTCGAGGCCCACGGCTGTTAATCTCTTCTGGGCGCTTGACAGAATGAGCTCTGTTCTTGAAAAATCCTTAGAAGAAAGCATTGAAAATGCAAAAGAGGCTTTGAAAAATGAGGCTCTTTCAATCATCGATGAAGATATAGATATGTGCAGTAAGATAGGTCAGCACGGGGCTAAGCTCTTAAATGACGGCGATACTGTGCTTACCCATTGTAATGCGGGAAGTCTTGCCGCTGTTAAATACGGCACGGCCCTTGCTCCCGTCTATGTTGCCGCCGAGCAGGGTAAGAAAATAAGTGTCTTTGCGGACGAGACACGCCCACTCTTGCAGGGCGCAAGGCTGACCGCATACGAGCTGACAAAAGCGGGCATCGAGACGACCGTTATCTGCGACAATATGGCAGCAAAGGTTATGTCTGAGGGCAAAATCAGCGCCGTTTTCGTCGGTGCTGACAGGATTGCATATAACGGCGATACTGCAAACAAAATCGGTACTCTTTCCGTGGCTGTGAACGCAAAGCATTTCGGCATCCCCTTTTATGTCTGCGCTCCCTTTTCCACCTTTGATAAGTGCTGCTTAAGCGGCAACGACATAATAATAGAGGAGCGTTCGGAGCTTGAAATAAGAGAGCTTCACTACACCGAAAGAAAGCTGCCCGACGAAGCCTTGGTTTATAACCCTGCCTTTGATGTGACACCCGCAGAGCTGATTACGGCGTTTGTCACTCCCGACGGCATAATCCCGCCGGCTGAAATCAAGCGATTCCTTGACTGCAGATAATTCTCTTCTACGGCATAGCCCTTCTGGCTATGCTTTTGTTCATAAAAGCTTTAAAATCAGAGCTATTTTCCGTATTGAATAAACGGACAGGCTATTATATACTTTTGGTGTGAGAAAATAGAGAGGAGCATTTCAATGAAAAAGAAGCTGTTGGCAACAACCCTTAGCATCGTTTTGATACTCCAGGCATTCTCTATCTGCGCTTTTGCCGCAAATGACGGCAAGAATTACATAATTACAGACCCGTATGAAGAGGTCGACTGGGATACATGGGGCGCATACAAATTCCAGCCCCACGCCCATACGAACGCAAGCGACGGCTTTTTGAAAATCGACCAGTTCGTACAGATGCACTATGATTTTGACTATGACATCGTAGCTCTCACCGACCACGGCACATTGAACAAGGGCTGGAACAAGGCACCCGATTTAGTTCCCCTTATCCGCTTAGTCAAGTACGAGAGAACCAAGATGGCGCCCATCATTCCGCTGACAGATGAAGCTTATAATGCATATCTGAACGGAACCGCTGCCTCCGAGACAAGGACAAAAGCAAACGGCATGCTCGATGTTCCCCTCGGAATAGAGCTTAATATGGCTACTCCTATTGCCGATACCCATCTGACAGGCTATTTCGCAAACTACGGTCAGGGCCTGGCAGGTGTATTCGGCGACTATGAGACCCCCTCAAAGGGCGTTAAAGAGGCGGGCGGCATATCAATGCTCTCTCATGTGGGCGAATATGTATACATAGACAAGGACACCCAGAACCATGTGGGCAAGAAGATTGACGACTATTATGCCAATAAATTCGCCCGTCTGTTTATAGACAATCAGGGCTCAAGCGTCGGCATGGGCATTAACAGCGCAACCGACGCACATACCCGCTGCGACAGAATCCTCTATGACCAGATTCTGCAGAAGACCATACCGAACGGCGTTGTTCCCTGGGGCTTCTCATTCTCCGACTCACACAACGAAAGGTCTATAAATGACGCCTATACAATGGTTATGATGGAGGATTTGAGCCTTGATAACCTGCGTTACGGCATGGTGAACGGTCATTGCTTTGCCGTTTCTCATTATTCCAACGGCGTTGAGCTTAACGGCATGCCGGAGATTCCGGGCTTTGACGAGCAGAGGGTTTATGACGAGGAGCTTTACCTCTTAAACAATACCCCGATGGTTACCCGTGTAACCGTTGACCAGGACAATGACACAATTACCATTGAAGGCACAGACTTCAATCAGATTACATGGGTTTCAAACGGCAATGTCATTCTGCGTGAGGGCGGCATTACGGACGGCACTGCAACACTTGACCTGCATTCCGATGACCTGCTTGATGAGCCTTATCTCTATGTAAGATTCTACATCACAGGCGAGAACGGCATATGCTACTCTCAGCCCTTCGTACTGAATGTGGAGGGTGAGGAGTTCGAGCCTGTCGAGGTTCCCGTAACACAGGATGTTTCTACATTCCTTCGTTCACTTGTAACAATGATCGATATAATACTTTTCAAATTCAATCCGATTATCTGGCTGTTCAAGAAATTCGCCTTAGGTTACAGTGTATTTGAAAACGACAGAATTTCTAAACCGTTTTAATTTAGTTACATAAACAGTAAAAGCATCTATCCTCGGATAGATGCTTTCTTATTATTAGCTCTTAATTATTTCGTCGATAATATCGGCATAATAGCTGTCGTCATACTTTTTTACCACAAAGCAATGCCTGCCCTTTTCGTCGAAGTCAAAGTGATTGAAGCCTGTGTCAATGTCAAGGCTTGCCCTGCCTCGTTTGACGCTGTATCCCGCCTTTTCTTCGTCATTGATACAGGCTAAAAGCACGAGCATCGGGTCCCATGAGGACCTGCCGTTCGGATGTCCGTAGTCAGTCAGAACATGCTTTAAGACAT
>JAAYOZ010000163.1 GCA_012520115.1 Clostridiales bacterium
GACCTTAAGAGATAATGCTCCTGTCCGTTATATGTAGCAATGCCCGTGACATAGTCTATGCTGCCCTTGAGTAGGGGGGTGAGCCTCGGGTCGGACTTGTCGCTGGGCTCGGAAAGTGCCGTAGCCTCGGCGTAATCACGGGTAACGATGCAGATTTTATCCTGCCCCAAAGCGTGGTCTGTGTAGGGATTTAACAGCGACTTGTACGGATAAGCCGAATCAGCCGCCTTTATTTCAGCCTCGGACAGATTATATTTAGAAAAGCCGTTGTTCTCATTGGTGACGATAATCTCTCCGCCCTGAATCGTGTCGGTAAAGCCGTTCTGCTGTGCATAGACGGTGATTTTGCCGAGACTCTGCCTTGTAGTCGAAATCTCCGGCAGAGTGTATTCGCCTATGAAGGTGGCAAAATCCACAATGCCCTCGCCCTTGCCGAAAAGGTCGCTGTCCGTCGCTTTCAGCGACACCTTTGCATTGCCGATTTTAGCATAGACTGTGGCATCCTTCTTTGAGTAAGCCGCAATTTCAATCTTAGTACCCACGGGGGCGGTGGTCTTGTCGGAGGGGCTTACCTCCTGAAGCAGATCTATTGTATAAGTAATTGTATATTTAAACTCCTTGCCCTTATTCTTAAAGACAAAGCTGTTGTCGCCGGGCTTGAGATTCACCTCCAGAGAGAACAGGCCGTCGGCGGTTCTCTCAATGGGCTTGTCGTTCATAAATACAAGGCTTGTGGGGTCGCTGACGCCGATAAAGCTGAAAGCCTGCTTTTCAGTCTTAACCTTCTGAGTGGCGGGTGAGGTGAGTTTTAATTCCTTTGCGGCGATTTCGGAATTGCTCGTACCGCTGTAAAATGCGGCAATCGCCGAGGCACTGCCCAGAATATCTGACTTTAATTCTTTATAGGAATAAAAAGCACTGCCCGAAATTCTGTCGAGGCCGTCAATAGCTTTAAGCTGCTCAATAATTTCTTTCGAGGAATCAAAGCCGCCCTTGCCGTCATGCAGGAAATCAAGATGATGCGAGAAATATATAAAGGATTTACTGTCAAGCGAATTCCACCAGCCTGCAATCTCAGAGAAAGGTGAGTCCGTGTCGGTAGTCGATGTAGCGGCGTCAACAAGGATGAAATCCGCAAGTCCGGTTATCGCCCAGTCCCTTGTATCAGCAAAGCCTTTAAGCGACTCATATGAGTATGCTGTCTTACTGCCAAGCTCATTTGAGGAGGAATTCGCCCAGACGGGGGAAACCGACAGCCCCAGAGCCTTGCCGCCGAAGTTACTTTTAAACTTCTCCGAAAAGTCCTTCAGAGCCGCTGTCAGCGCCTTAGTGTTATCTTCATCGGTGCCGACCGCAACATTCAGCTTGTCTGCACCTTTAAGCAAAAGAGCATCAACGGAGGAGATAACGGACAAAACATCCTTCACAGCATCAAAGTCAAAGACAAAGCTGTTATTCTTGCCGAAATAATAAGCCGCATCAATGCAGCCGACCACAAAAAGCCCCCTGCTTTTTGCCTCGTCAGCCACAATGCCGGCTATATCCACGTCAATTTTATTTATTTTTATCTGCTTTTTCTCCCCGTCTACAGTCAGCGGGGTAATAATCGCATTAAATCCGAGTGATTTTACGGCGTCAAGATGCTCTTTTATTTCCTCAACCGTCAGCTTCTGCGCAGGGGACAAATCATCAAGGGGCGAAAACCAGACCGCCTTTAAGTCCTTCATTGCTGTATGAATATCCGCAGACACCGGAGCCTCGGTCACCTCCACATCGGTGATGCCCGGTGCAGTCTCCCTGAGGCTTATTCTATCGGTAATTATAAGAAAGCCGACAACAGCAGAAGAAAAGACAATCAGCCCGAGAACTAACAGACTTATCGTGATTTTCTTACTCTTGCTTAAAGCCTTAGCCTTTTCTATTATGCTTTTCAATTCTCTCTCATCCCGTCGAATAGTATAAGTTTAAAAGTTCAGCCCGATTCAGGAAACTCATCCGGTGCTTCAAGCTTTACAAAGAAAGAGTGTGTGTCGACCCTGTCAAAGTGCTGCCGGAATTTAATCGTAAACAGCCCCATGTTCGAGCACTCCCTGCAGTAAAAGAGCGCACGGAAGGCCTGGTTTACGCATTTCCATTCGCTAAGGCGCTGCATGGGCTTGTTGCAGTTCTGACAGTTGCACTGCATAAGGCTCCTGTCGATATGCGGGTCACGAAGGTTCGTGATATTGTGTACCTTGAATTTAAGCTTCTTATAAAAATTCTCGTCGCAGACCTGAATGAAGCTTGCAATCTTTTCCTCGTTGAATATCTTTTTAATGCACCTAAGCTCCAGCAGACTGTCCTCCAGTGCTCTGTGTGAGGAGTATTCGGAGGCGTCGATTCCGCTGAGTGCGGCGGCGGAAATAAGCCCTATCTGCTTTGAGGAGGGCAGCCCGTAGTAGTGCTGAAAGTACTTCTGCATGTCGAGATATTTCTTTAAGAAGGGAACCCTCTCATCGTTATTGAAGTATAAAAAATTATCGGACAAGACCCTGACATCCGAATCGCCCCAGGACATAATGACCACATCTCTGTCGCCGAGCCACCTTTCAAAATCCGCAAAGGCCTTTGAGAAAGGCACGCCGCCCCTTATGTCCTCGTTTGAAATATTGGTCAGAGCCTTGACCCTGTTAGTCAGTCTTTTTCCAAGCTGAGCCTTGATTATAGTCGAGAAAGTTTCTATAACCTCAAAATCGCTGTCAATCATGACAGCGCCGATTTCGATTATTTCGTTTATAAAGCTCTTTGATTTCAAAGAATATGAGCTGTTCCATTCAAGGTCTAAAACCACATAATACATAAAAGCACCACTCAAGCAAAATCATTAAATAGTCTACCATATAAGGAGATTTAATACAATTACAAAATTTAACAAAAAACTATCATATATTACACGTAAATATAAAATAATCGAAACTTCAGCCAAGGTATAAAGCTTATTATGGGTATTTTCCTTGATTTTATGACCCGCATTTACTATACTTTAAGCTAAGATTCGCAAAAAAGAGGTCTTGGAGGTCACAATGATAGACAGCAGCAATTTTGTAAAACCGCATCTCGGCTCAACCCCACAGCCGGACCACATAATGCTCAGCATCTGCGGCGATGCAAAGACGAGCATGTGCGTCACATGGAGGACCAGCACGGATGTCAAATCCGGCTACCTTGAGTATTATCCCGAAGGCGGCGGCGAGAAGGTAAGAGTCGAGGCAATTACCAAGGAATTTAAGTCCGATATCGACATAAGCAATATACACTGGGGCATAGCAACCGGACTAAAGCCCGGCACCAGATACAGATATACCTGCGGCGACGAAACGCACAGGAGCGAGGAATACAGCTTTGAAACCGAGCCGGAGAACCTTAATAAGTTCAAGTTTGTCATAATCACCGACCAGCAGAACGGCTCGCCCCACCATGACCCCTCCTATGCTCCCATGAGAGCGGCCCTGCTTGACGCCTTCGAGAAGCACCCGGACATCCGCTTTATCTTCACCGCCGGCGACAATACCAACGACGGCCAGAACGAGCTTCAGTGGAATACAATGTTCCGTGGGCTGAAGGGCATTGTTGAGAGCTACCCTTACATGATGTGCACGGGCAACCACGACAACAGGGGCTTTAAGCAGTATCTTCCTGAGCCGGTGGGCAAGTTCTATCTGATGCATGCCGATTTCTTCGACGCTCAGTTTGAATATTCATACCCCAAGAACGGCCCGGAGGAGTTTGAAACCGAAAATTACTCTTTTGACTACGGCAATGTCCACTTTGCGGTGTTCGGCATAAACCGTCAGGACCTTGTGGGCGAGTGGCTGTATGACGACCTTCAGAAGAGCGACAAGACATGGAAGATAGGCGCATACCACTTCCCCATATACCCCGTAATGCCCGAGGGCGTCAACGACGACTCATACCCGTGGCTTCAGAAGGGTATAGAGGAAGGCCGCCTTGACATACTGTTTGCAGGCCATGAGCACTCCCTTGCAAGAACATATCCCATGAAGGACGAGCAGATGTATGACAGACCCTCCGAGGGAACGATTCACTACATAGCCGGCAATGCGGGCAGGAATATATTCTGCACGAACGCCCGCAAGATATGGCACCCCTATTTCTACCCGCAGGAGGAGAGCATATACTGCTACATAATCGCAGAGGTCGACCATAATGTCCTGACCCTGACTGCATATCTTGAGGACGGCAGAATAGCGGATGTACTTGTAATCGACAAGGGTAAGGACTTGATGCTGCCTTATGCTCCCGCCCCGATTTTCAAGAGAACCAAGATGAGCTTTAAGGGTCTTATTCCCGACCTTGCAATCCGTGACCTCTATGTGGAGGAAAAGGACGGCAAGCTGTACTGCGCCTTCGGAGCCTTAATGCAGAGCATAGGCGGCGAGGTCGTCAGAACGAAGGACAGTGTTAAAATAAGCGTTTACAGGCAGACTGCCACCTTCACCGTCGGCAGCGACACAGCTGTCTGCGCCGATGGGGACAGAAAGCTCTCCGGCGTGCCTTACATGCACGAAAAGGGTCAGATTTATGTTCCCGTAGCGGATGCGGCGGAAATCTTCGGTATGGTCTGGCAGCATGCAAAGCGAAACAACCTTATAAACTTCGACTACCAGTCCGAAAGACGACCAATGACAAAGCATCCTGAAGAATAGACCCAATTACCATAATAGCCGAAAAAGTCAGTTTTGATAATTTATACGCTAATAAAAAGACAAAAAATTCTTAGTTTTTGACGAAACAGACAGTAATTTAAAAGAGATGCATTTCGCTTGCATCTCTTTTGTTGTTATAGAAAACCACTGGTTATGTCAGTGGTTCAAAAGAGCTTAAGCGATGAGGAAGGAATAAAAACTCCTTTTGCTATAATGAATGATGCGGTCTGTCAACTGCATCAAAAAGCAAAAGGAGGACATTCAGAATGAGCCTGAATGACTTAAACAGTTTATCCCATACGAAGTGGAATTGTAAATACCATATTGTATTTGAGCCGAAGTATCGAAGCAGAGAATTCTGGTGTAGGGGATACTATGCAGGTACGACTGGAAAGAACACGAGCCGAATTGCAGAATACATCAGGAACCAACTGAAGGAAGACCAGATGAGCGAACAACTCACTATGAGTGAAGTCGGCCCGTTCACGGTCGGCAAGTAACAATCTCTACGCAAGTGACAGACCATATTATGCGTCTGAATCATCAGCGAGGAACAGAGGGCTTTGCCCGCATAAGCAAAAACGCCCGGTCTCCCGGGCGTTCATTTTGCCTTTAACTTTTAAAAGAACCTTGCCGCATAGTCACGGACTACCTCAAGGAACTGATCGCTTACATCCTTATCCTTGTCAAGGCCGTGTCCGGAATTCGGATATGTAAGGAAGGTATGCTCAACGCCCAGCTCGGTGAGCTTTGCGTCCATAGCTACGCCGTTTGAATAGGGCACAATCTCATCCCTAAATCCGAAGCAAAGTATGGTCGGCGGCACATCCGGGGTTGCCTGATAATAGGGCGAGGCAGCCTTGATAATGTCGAGGTTATCATCGATGTTTTCCCTTGTAATGGTTACGCCTGTCAGATAAGAGATTATTGACAGCTGATAATCGCCGAGCGCTAATTCAAAGCTCGGGTCAAGGAAGTCAACCGGCGGCACCTGACCAATTACAAAGGCAATGGGCAGCGGAGATGTTTCATAATGCGTGTAAGCATAGAGCAGCGAGAGATGTCCGCCTGCCGAGGCGCCCATTATGGCGATTTTATCAAGCTCGATGCCGTCTTCTGCCGCCTTATCCTTCAGTTTGGCAATGGCAAGGTCAATGTCCTCAAGCATCTCCACGAAGGTGGCGTTCTGCTGGAACATCCTGTAATTCATCGTGGCTGTGACATAGCCCTCCCTTGAGACATTCTGGCAGTACTTTGTGTAGGCGCTCTTATCACCGGAGGCCCAGCCGCCGCCGTGTATGAACAGCATGGCGTCCACGGAATCCGTGATATTCTCGGGCTTGTCGGGATAATAAATGTCCATTACCTGTCTTTCGGCAGGGCCGTAAGCGATGTTTCTGCTTACCTGAACCTTACCGAATGAAAAGCCGAACAGGGATGCGAAAAAAGCGATGATTGCGGTGAAGAAAGCTATGATTTTCTGTAACATATATTTACCCCCTTTAATCACAGTTTAATTCTAAATTCTGTAAATATCAAGTATTTTCCGACATGGTGGCAGATTTTGACTCAAAAAGCGAAAGCATCAGGCAGGATAAGGCATTTCAATGGAGCAATAATAATTCAGCAGAATAAAAAGGGCGGTGAAAAAGGTGAAAAACAAACATAAAAAGACACATAAAGCACTTTGCCTTTTTTCACTTCTTCTTATTATTAGCCTGACCTTTTTCGGCGCCGGGGCAAGGGTATATAATGTAAACGGCTCGGAAATAGAACAGACAAATCAAAGGGAGAATGCCTCAAAGGGCTATAAGACCGCCCCTATTCCGGTTTTTTTAGGCGGCGATAAGGACAAGCTGCCCAAGTCCTTAGCCACCTTTACAAAATCACGTGAGGGCATATATTACAAAAGCCCCTCAATGACGACATTTTTAAAGGACGATAAGCAATCTCTCATTGTCGCCGCCGTCAAGGGCAGCAGCGACAAGGCCTTCGGCACGGGCGAAATAGTAATCAAGCGCAGTAATGACAACGGCGTTACATGGGATTCCGAACGCACTGTTTTTCGCCTGCCCGTAAGGAAGTCGCCCAAATCCGCCAGCGATTTTTCCGCCGCCTTTAATTCGGAGTGCATCATTCAGTCTTATAAGGGCGAAATAATCCTTATGACAATCATGTACCCCGAAAGCAAGGGCGCAGAGGATGTCTCATGGGTCGAAAACGCAGACGTCTACAAGGAGATAGACGGAGTACTTTACCCGGTGCTTTACAATACCCCTTCCGCCGTGGGCAAGACCATAAGCGCCGCTGTCCCGAAAGAGGAATACACCGTCCGTGAAAACGGCTTTGTCTATACCCCGAACGGTGAAAAAACCCCATATTACCTGCCGCAAATACATTCTGCGGAAACTTACTTTGCAACAATGGGCGATATGTATTACTGCGTCGGCGAGCCGGATTTTGCTTTTTCGCCCCCGCCATTGTTTCCTGAATACAAGCCCGGCACCGAGGCGGACATCTATGTGGGCAATGTCTATCTCAGCGTCGACATGCCCGAGTTCAGCCTGAATCTGCCCGTCCCCGTGACAAAAAGAAGAGCGGGCGACCTTGCCGAGACCTCAGCCGCCCCCTTAAGAGCGCCCGTCACGGCAAATGTTTTTGTCCTTAAAAGCACCGACGGCGGCGAGAGCTTTTCACAGCCGAAGAATATCACCTATCAGATTAAGGGCAAGGCGGACAAGGGCGTTCTGGGCTTTGCTTCAAACTGCGCCGCCGTGCTTCAGAATCAGGTCTACCTCGACATGAACGGCAGGCTGCTTGTCTTTTTCAAAAACCCCGACGGCATTTTCGCCGCATACAGTGACGACAAAGGAGAGAGTTTTAAACGAAGGCAACGGCTGACCCTCGCCTCTGCCTCGTTTTCCGCCTGCCTTGAGGACGAGGACGGAATACTGCTTCAGCTTGTATCAAAAAAGAAAAGCGGTGCTATAATCTCCCTCGAAAGCAGCGACAGCGGAGTTAAGTGGAACGACAGGCAAGGCACCGGCCTTTATACTGGCGGCAGTATATCCGCCCTGCGCCTGCCCGTGGACAACGGCAAGGACAGCCCTTTCAAGTATGCCCCCTCAATGGAGCAGGGCAGAGAATATATAATTGTCGCCCACTGCACGGACAAGGGAGTACTGACCCTCGGCGCACTGAACCCCGGAGAGAAAATCGACTGGGTGTCCCAAAGGGAGTTTAAGGATACAAAGCTTTTCAATTCATCCGACAAATATAAGGACTATGTGGGCAAAAGCTGCCTTACGGTAATGCAAAACGGCAATTTAGGCATTGTCTATGAGTCAGCCCCCGGCTCGCTAATATTATTCGAGCAGTTAAGCCTCGACTGGCTTTGCTCGGGAGAAGCGCCGAAGCTGAAGTCCCAAATCCCTCCGATTCTTGTGCTTCTAATGCTTGCGGCGGCAGTATTGGCAGCGCTAACGATACTCTACGCACTGCTCAGAATGCTCTTAAAAAAATCGGCAAGATAAGACCCTCCGTATTTGCGGAGGGTCTTAAATTTTGACTTTGTTTTTTTATCTGCACTTATGCTCCGGCTTTGTATAAACTATATATAGACAGGCAAATTATTTTGTTAATTACCCTCTAAGCTAAAATTTCTACATCAGAAGGGATGAATCATATGAAAACCAACGAAGGACTTATCGAATATGCTAAATCTAAGATAGGGTGTCCCTATTGGTACGGTACATTCGGAAATATAGCATCTGAATCGCTCTTAAAGTATAAATCAAAGCAATATCCAAAGCATTATACAGAGAACAGAGAGGCTACTTATCGTTCTCAGTTCGGAAAACAGGTGTTCGACTGTTCCGGCCTGATTAAAGGCTATCTGTGGACAGACGAAAACGGAAAGCTGAACTATAACAGCGCACAGGATTTGAGTGCAAACGGATTCTATAAGGCATGTCCCGTATCAGGCACCATGGCGACAATGCCCGACATTCCCGGTCTGCTTGTGTTCATGCCCGGCCATGTGGGAGTCTACATCGGAAACGGCGAGGTAGTCGAGGCAAGGGGCTTCAGCTACGGAGTTGTCAAGACCGCACTGCTTAAACGCCCGTGGAAGAACTGGGGCATAGCACCCTTTATACAGTATAAAGGGACAGGCGATATTGACGGGGATAACAAGCTCACCGCAAGAGACGCAAGGCTTGCATTAAGGATTGTGGCAGGCCTTGACAAGGCGGACGCCATTACAAAGATTCTTGCGGACTTTGACGGCGACGGCAAGGTAACAGCCGAAGACGCAAGGAAAATCCTAAAGAAGGTCGCAAAGATTCTCGACGACTAAAAGACAGTATACAAAACAGCAGCCGAATCCGAGTCGGGTTCGGCTGTAATTGTTTATGCCGAATTAAGCTTTCTATTCGTTAAATTATTATTACTTTTTGTTGCTTTTCCTTGTTTTAGTTTGATTCGTTATGCTATAATTAACCTGATTTGTTAATAGGCTGAATCCTTATTGGTTTCACATTTAATTGCGAAACAGGTTTGGCGCTGAAGTTTTAAAAGGAGAAATATATGTACCTCAGA
>JAAYOZ010000023.1 GCA_012520115.1 Clostridiales bacterium
AACGGCGGGGCGAGGCGAGACGGTGACAACGGCGGAGTGCGGAAACAGGTCGGTGGGGCGGCTGGTCCCTTTGTAGGGCTGCCGGCGGCAAATGTGAGGGTGCGGGGCAACCTTTTTTCGGGCGGGCAACGTGGGGGTGCTGGGCGGAAGGTGTGTGCGGCGGGAGGGGTGACGGGCGTTGGCCTCCCCACGGCGGGCGGGTGACGGTCGGTCGGGTGGACGAGAAAAATTTAGTTGGTTAGGTGGCATGGGTCTGCAATCGGCGGATTACGGACGGGGGTTGGGTTTTGTTTACCGGTGTTTTGACTTTGGAGTTAAATAGTTTGTTATCGTTGTGCTTTTGGTTGGTGTTTTGATTTCATTTATATATAGCTTGATTTCGGGAATACTTTTGATTCGGAGATGCGGGCTTGTGTAATAAATTTAGCTATTTCTGTAAAGAATAGAAAGGATTACATCATAGGATGGTATTCGCATGAAGTATCTTTCAAAAAAATTAAAGGATGACCTTTCGCTTTTAAGGGATGCTTACAGAAAAACGCTTTATTACGAGGGTACGGACAACAGCTTTGAATGGCTGTCCGACAACTACCATATTCTCGAGCGTGAGGGGCGCAGCATCTTAAAGGAGCTGCGTCATTCGGTCAAAGGCAAGGAGCTTTCCGGCGTGTTCTCTCTTTGCAGGGAGATATGCACCGGCGGCATTCTGCCCGGCGCCGAGACCATAAAGGACGATTTAAAGGACAAGGAGCTGTCCGTCGCAGAGAGCGAAATGCTGCCGCTTATTTTCAGGGCGGCGCTGCTGTCTTACGCCGCCGACAGCTGGAGAAGGCGCTTGAAGGTTATCCCCAAGACCGCAAGACGAAGCTCCGGAGTCTATACCGAGCCTTTAATCCAGGTCGAGGACGAAAGCATTAACGCTATCAAGTCCCTAAGGCGGATTCAGGACATCGACTTCTCGCTGCTTATTGAGGAAATCAGCCCCGTTGAGAGGATTCTTTCCGACGACCCGGCGGGGATTTACAAACAGATGGACGAGGAGACCCGTGCCCGCTACCGCCGTGCCGCCGCAAAAATGGCCGCAAGGGACAATATCAGCGAGATAAAGGCCGCCGAGCAGGCCATTGAGAATGCGAAAAACGCCGACGAGCGATTCCGCCATGTAGGCTTTCATCTTGATATTATAAAAAGAAAGGACAAAAAGAGGGGCTTTGCTCTTATTATGATGGAGCCTCTGCTCTCCTTTGCCCTTTGCCTCGTTCTGCTTGCGTTGACAAGGCGCTGGTATGTACCCATTCTGCTGTTTTTGCCCATGTGGGAAATCGTCAAGGTCATAACCGACCTTGCCGCAAGGCAGCGGCACAGCCCCTTTATGCTGCCGAGGATGGAGCTTGAGGGGGTCATACCGGATGAAGCGAGGACGCTTATAACAATCTCTACCCTGCTGCCCTCTGCGGAGAAGGCGAAGGAGCTTTCAAAGCACTTGTCGCAGCTTTACCGCACAAACAAATCGGGGGCGGTGACTATCTGCGTGCTTGCGGACCTGAAGGGCGCAAAGACCCCCACCACGTCCACCGACGAGTCAGACATTGAGGCCTCGAAGCGGGTCATAGACAAGCTCAATCAGAAATACGGCGGCGGTTTTATTCTCGCCGTCCGACCCCGTATTTTCTCCCCCACACAGAACGAATACACAGGCCGTGAGAGGAAGCGTGGCGCAATTACCGCCCTTGTCTGCGCCATTAAGGGAGAGAGCGACGAGTTCTTATGCCTCTACGGCGATACTGAGAATCTTAATAAGACAAAATACATCATGGCTCTTGACGCCGACACCTCCATGCCCCTTGATACCCTTTCGGAGCTTGTCAGCGCCGCCCTGCACCCTTTGAACAAGCCGGTCATTGACGAGGGGAGACGGATTGTTACGGAGGGCTACGGCATTTTTGCGCCACGTGTGGTAACTGACATCGCCTCCGCCGCAAAGACCTCCTTTGCCCGCCTTATGACCGGCACCGGCGGCATTACCGCCTACAACGCAGTCTGCGCCGACAGGTATCAGGACATGTTCGGCGACAGCATCTTCATGGGCAAGGGACTCATCGATGTGGATGTTTTCAGCGACCTTTTAAAGGACCGCTTCCCGTCGGAGAGGGTTTTAAGCCACGACATTCTTGAGGGACTATTTATGCGTACAGCCCTCATGGGCGATGTGGAGCTGACGGACTCCTTCCCCTCGAATCAGCTCTCATACTTTGACCGTCTGCACCGCTGGATAAGGGGCGACTGGCAGAACCTGCGCTACTGCCTGCCTAAAACAAAAAAAGACGGCATTAAGCAGAAGAATCCTTACGATGTGATTGCAAGATACAAGGTTTTCGACAACCTGCGCCGCTCGGCCACGCCCGTTTTTGCCGCTCTCGACTGTATCCTCGCTCTCTTTATGCCACCCACGGCGGCGGCTATCACCACTGTGCTATGCCTTGTAAGCGCAGGCGCAGGCGAGCTGTTTGCGGGTATTAACTCCATTGTCAGCGGCGGCTTTTCGATGCTGTCAAGGCTTTACTACTCCTCCGCTATCCCGGACGCACTTGCCTCCTTCATACGCTCCTTCATTTCTGCGTCGATGCTCGTGCAGACGGGCTGGACTTCACTTAACGCAATTTCCAAGGCTCTTTTCCGGCAGCTTGTGAGCAAGAAAAAGCTGCTCGAATGGGTACCCGCCGCACAGAACGACAAGTCAAAGGGCGCAGTGAAGGTCATAAAGCGTTGTCTGCCTTCGATTATAGTCGGAGCTTTGCTGATTATTTTCGACGGCCCCTTCTCTCACCTTGCGGGTCTGCTCTTTATTTTCAATGTGTTATTTGCGGTCTTTTCCGGCAGAGAGAAAAGGGCCGCCGCTCCTTTGCCCGACAGCGAGGACAAGGAAAAGATGAAGGCTATGGCGGCCTCAATCTGGAAGTTCTACGACAGCTTCTGCAGAGCGTCTGACAACTTCCTGCCGCCTGACAATATACAGGAGACTCCCGTTCACCGCACCGCACACAGGACTTCGCCGACGAATATCGGCCTGCTGCTGTGCTGTATATTGGCGGCGAGGGATTTGAGCTTTATTGACACAAAGACCATGTGCCAGAGGATTTCAAACACACTTGACACCATAGACAAGCTGGAGAAGTGGCACGGCAACCTGCTCAACTGGTACGACACGCAGACATTAAAGCCACTGCACCCGAAATATGCCTCCAGCGTGGACAGCGGCAACTTTATATGCTGCCTTGTGGCTCTGCGGCAGGGCTTGCTGGAATACGCCCATGAGGACTCCGCCGCCTCACAGCTTGCCGAGAGGATAGGCAATATAATCGACAGCACCGACATTTCGGTCTTTTTCAACCGTCAGCGGAAGCTGTTCCATATAGGCTTTGACCTGGACAGCGGCGAGATGTCCAACTCCTATTACGACATTCTGATGAGCGAGTCGAGGATGACAAGCTACTATGCTGTGGCAAGCAGAATAGTGCCTAAAAAGCACTGGGGCGTGCTGGGACGCACCCTTGCAAAGTCAGGCAGGTATACGGGACTTATTTCATGGACGGGTACCATGTTCGAGTACTTCATGCCCCACCTGTTTATCCCCGTTTACAGCGGCACTCTTGTTTCCGAGGCGCTGAGGTTCTGCCTCTGGTGCCAGAAGGAGAGGACGAGGAAGTCCGGGCTGCCCTACGGTGTTTCCGAAAGCGGCTTCTATGCCTTTGACCCGCAGCTTAACTATCAGTACAAGGCTCACGGCGTGCAGAAGCTGGGAATTAAACGGATGCTCAACGCCGACCTTGTGGTGTCGCCTTATTCCACCTTCTTAACTCTGCCCTTTGACAGGAGTGCGGCAATGAAAAACCTTGCCGCCCTCGAAAAGCTCCAGATTGTGGGCAGATGCGGCTTCTATGAGGCGGCGGACTTTACCCCCGAGCGGACTCAGGGTCAGGATTATTCGGTGGTCAGGAGCTATATGGCTCACCACCTTGGCATGAGTATGCTGTCCATTCTGAACGCACTGAACGGAAACATCTTTCAGAAGCGTTTCATGCGGGACGAGAAAATGGCGGCGGGTCAGTGCCTGCTTGAAGAGAAGATACCCTCCGGCGCAGTCGTGTTCAACGATGTCCAGCAGCGGGACATCCCCTCCCGACCCGAGCGAATCGTGCCGACGAACAAGCGCATTGATGAGATTAACCCGCTTTACCCCGAGTGCAGGCTGTTCTCAAACGGCGAGTGGACAAGCATTATTGCGGACACAGGCTCCTCCGCTTCCCTTTACCGTGGCGCAGATATCACGAGAAGGGGCAGTGACGTCAGGAATCCCGGCGGCATCTTCGCATTCTTAAAGACAAGCAAAGGCGATTGCCTGCCCTTTACCGTAAGCCCGCAGATGAATGCGGACGGCAGCTTTAAGGCAAGGCTTTCGCCTTATAGCGCAGAGCTTTCGGCTCAAAACGAATTTGCAGAGTGTACCATGACAGTTTCCGTACACCCGAGAATCCCCGCAGAGCGCCGCAGGTTCACCATTAAAAACACCGGCAAGAATCCCTTAAAGGGCGAGCTGTTCATATATTTCGAGCCGTCTTTAAACTCACACATTTCGGAGTCCAGCCACCCGGCCTTTTCAAAACTGTTTTTAAAGAGCTACTACAACAGGCAGGAGAAGGTGCTGCTCTTTGAAAGACGGGGCAGGAGCGGCGAGCCGCTTTGCCTTGCGGCGGGCTTTATAGAGGGCAAGAGGTTCAGCTTTGACACAAGGCGTGAGTATGTGCTGGAACGACCCTTCGGACTTGAATCCTTAAGGCGTTCCGGAATAAGGCTCGAAAACAGGACAGGCGGTATTGACTCCTGCGCCGCCTTCTCAGTCCCCGTAAGCCTTCCGCCACGCTCCACGGACAGCGTTACGCTTGTATTAAGCGCCGCTTCCACAAATCAGGAGGCACTTGAGCGTTTCTTAAAGGTCAGGGCCGAGAACCTGCCCATAACCAAGGGGGCCACCTCGCCCTTTAACGAGACCGGCCTTGACGGCGTGGGTGCTGCAAGGCTTCTGTCCTCGGTATTCTTCCGCAGGCATCTGACCAAGGACGCAAAAACCGCACTTCAGGGTTTAAACAGCGGCGTTAAGGCTCTGTGGAGCATAGGCGTGTCCGGCGACAATCCCGTAATCACCGTCACGGCAGAAAGGCATGAGGACCTGACCAACGCCATACCCTTTATAAGAATGCACAAAAAGCTGTCCCTCTGCGGCATTCCCACGACCCTTGTGATTCTGATTAAGGAGAACGAGGGCTATGAAGCAAGGAATATTCAGACCATAAGGAATATTCTGAGGAAAGAGAATTACGAGCAGGCTTTGGGCTCCGGGGCGGGCATCATCCCCGTCAATATGAACACGGCGGGAGAGACGGCCCTGCGGGCTTTAAAGGCCGCCGCCGTACTCAGCTATCCTGAGAGCGCCGTATTGTCAAAGCAGGTTAAGGAGAGCATAAAGATGCTCCCGATTCTGCCCTCAACCCTGCCCGAAAACGCAGAAAGGCGCAACCGCTTTGAAAACGGCGGCTATGTGATTGCCGACAAACCCCCTCTGCCCTGGTGCTTTGTTCTGAGCAATGAGAAGTTCGGCACCCTGCTTTCGGACACGGCCCTCGGCTACACATGGGCCATTAACGCTAACCTCAACAAGCTGACCCCGTGGGTCAACGACACCATGCGTGACAACAGGGGCGAAATGCTCATTCTCAAGGCCGACGAGGGACTTTATGACCTTGTACTCGGCTCCGAAGCCTTCTTCAGAGCGGACGCCGTAAGATACAGAGGCCGTGCGGCGGGTCTTACGCACGAAATCAAGGTATATATAGAAAAGGACAAGACCGCAAAGGTGGTGGAGGTGGAGATGGAGAATCCCTCGAACGATGCCCGCACGGTGCAGCTTGCCTACTATATCAAGCCCATAATGGGGCAGGACGGCTCGGACAATATTTTCCTAAAGACAAGCCCCCTCACTGACGGAGTTAAGATTAGTTCGCCGGATGATGCGGAATATCCGGGCGTGCTGAACCTTTTAAGCGAGACCGTCCAGAGCGTCTGCATAGACGACACTTCATTCTTTGCGGGCAGGTGGAACACGGATACGGACCAGCCCTCGCCCCATATCTGCGGAGCGGTCATCAGGCAGATTATCCTGCCGCCCCGCAGCAAGGAAAAGGTCAAGTTCATTCTGTCGTGGCGGTCGATTATGGATTATGACGAGGAATATTTCGACATGCCCGAGCACAGCCTTGTAACAAATTACGAAAAGCCCGTAATAATTGAGGGCGTTCATGCCTATTACAAAGAGCCTGCGGAATCGATTTCGGACAACGAAATCTTTGAGGGAGTGCCGTCGTTCCTTGATGAATTAAACTCAAAGGGCAGGGCGCTGTTAAGGCGGGACGAGGCGGCGGCAGAGCAGAACACCATCACCGAATCGCCATACCAAAACCCCGTGATAGCGCCTCAGGATATGAGCCTGTCTGACGAAAGGCGTCTGACAGACGAGAGCGATACTCAGCCGAAGCCACGCAAAGAAAGTGAAGACAAAAGCGGCAAAGCTGTCATAGACGCAAAGCCCGTCGAATCTATCTCGGACAATGAGGTCTTTGAGGGCGAGCCGTCACTTCAGGAGGAGCTTAACACAAAAGGCAAGGAGCTGTTGCAGCGGGACGAGGCGGCGGCAGAGCAGAACACCATTACCGAATCGCCGTACAAAAATCCCGTAATTGCGCCGGAGGATATCAGCCATTCGGAAGAAAAAAGACTTACCGAGAAAAAAGAGAAAAAGGCAGATTACGAGGATGAGGATGAGATACAGGGCTTTGTCAGACCTCTGATAAGACTGAGGTCGACTAAAAAAATGAATTTAACGGAGCTTGCCTCAGAACTGCACGCAGACACCGGTATCTTGCAAAATCAGAACCGCATTATAATAGAAACCCCCGACACTGCCCTGAATAATATCTTCAACGACTTCCTTTTGTGGCAGATACTGAATGTGCGGCTGCTCGGCAGGACGGGCTTTTATCAGTGCGGCGGAGCCTACGGCTTCAGGGACCAGCTTCAGGACTGCTCCGCATTAGTGCTGACTCACCCGGAAATCGTAAGGCGGCAGATAATAAGAAGTGCGGCGGCACAGTTCCCGGAGGGCGACGTGCTGCACTGGTGGCACACGAATCCGGCAAAGGGCTTCTCCATTAAGGGCGTTCGCACCCGTTACAGCGACGACTTACTGTGGCTGCCCTATGTGACAGCAGAGTATGTGCTTAAAACCGGCGACTATGACTTCCTCAAAACTAAGGTGCCGTTTGTCGATGGACCGCTGCTTTCCGAAAGCGAGCACGAAAGGTATTTCGAGCCTGTCCGCTCCTATGAAACGGCGACTATAGAGGAACACTGCAAGAGGGCTATTGAGAGAAGCTCCGCCCGGGGCGCACACGACTTACCCTTAATGGGCGGCGGCGACTGGAACGACTCCTTTAACCTTGTGGGCATAAAGGGTCAGGGCGAAAGCGTCTGGCTGGCGCAGTTCTTATCAATGACACTTAATCTCTTTGCAGAGGTGCTTGAAAAAACAGGCGACGAGAACACCGCAAAGAGGTACAGAAGCGAGGCTTCAAAGCTGCACTGGGCCATTGACGAACACGCCTGGAACGGCAGCTGGTATCTGCGTGCCTTCTACGATGACGGCACACAGATGGGCGCAAGGGGCAATCCGGAATGCGAAATCGACCTTCTGCCCCAGTCCTTTGCGGTTCTGAGCTCTATGCCCGACAAGGAGAGAATCGACACCGCCCTGAAAGCGGCCGCTCAGAAGCTTGTCGACGAGAGGGCGGGCATAATAAAGCTGTTCACCCCAGCCTTTACCCATACAGGACGGCAGACAGGCTATGTAAACGCCTACCCGCAGGGAGTCAGGGAGAACGGCGGCCAGTACACCCATGCGGCGGTCTGGTTCTGCCTTGCGCTGTTTAAAAATAATCAGCCCGACGAGGCTTACAGGCTGTTGAGAATGATAAATCCCGCCGCAAAATACGAGAACAACGAAATGGCGGCAAGATACAAGACCGAGCCATACGCCTTTGCGGGAGATGTTTACAGCGCAAAGGGTCTTGAGGGCAGGGGCGGCTGGAGCCTTTACACGGGAGCGGCGGGCTGGTACTACCGCACCGTTTATGAGGAGATGCTGGGCATAAAGCAGCGTGACGGCAAAATCACGGTAGAGCCGAAGCTGCCGGAAAATTTCGGGCCCTGCAAGCTTAGACTCATCTTAGACGGCGAGGAGAAGACATTTAAGCTGTAAAATTCATAAATTTCAACCGTGCTATAAAAAATTGAATCGGGCAGGGTAAAAGCCTTGCCCGATTTTTCATGCAAAAATGCGCCGGTATTTTTCAATTTTAGAAATATACTTGCGTTTTTATTTCTATATCAGAAAAATAACCATTTCAATTGTAAACAGTTTTTGAATTTATTGAAATGCACAAGATACAGGCCGTTTTCTATTTACTTTTTTGTGAATCTTATGCTATAATGCCATTGTCGAATAGTATGCGCATAAGGACTTATTCCGCAGCCCGAGTAAGTCAAATCAGGCGGCGGCGTATTTCGCCCCTTGGGGACTTTTTGCCATACATTATATAACGCTTCTAAGCGGAGGTTTATTAGAATGAAGAAATCTGTGTTAAGGCTGTCAGCCGTCCTGCTTGTGGTATGCCTTCTCTTCCCTGTTTCTTTGGTTTATACGGGCGGCAACAGCGGCTCTGCCAATGCCGTGACCGATGTGCTTGCAGGCGCAGAAAATGAAAAGACAGACGTTGCCGAAAATACCGAGGAAACAACGGCTCCCGTTGTTTCAATTCCGAAGGGCGCTGCCTTCAACCCCGGCAAGCCCGCAAGCGACCCTGAGATTCTTCCGACAATCATAATCCCCGGTATCATGCAGTCCGATGTTATTCTGCTTGACGAAAACGGCAACAGAATAGTTGACGATGAAGGCTACTATAAGGTCGCATTCATAGAACCCGATGTGGGCTCCATAGTCAAGACCCTTATCGGCCCGCTGTTCAATGCTCTTATTTTTAAGCAGATGGACGGCCTTTATAAGGCTATCGACGAGGTTGCCGCTGATCTTACAAAGAACATTTCCAACGACCTTAACGGCCAGCCCGGCGTTCCGAGAGAGGTTATTAAATATCCCAACAGCTACGCCGACAGCACCCCCTATGAGCAGGAACGCATACTGAGCACCATTCCTCTTCATGATTACATAGACGCAGTCAGCGGCGAGAACCTTTATTTCTTCACCTATGACAGCTTCGGCAATCAGCTTGAAATAGCCGCAGACCTTTATCAGTTCATCGAAAAGGTCAAGGCCGAGAGAAACTCAGACAAGGTAAACCTTGTTCCCATAAGCCTCGGCGCAACCGTTTTCAACAGCCTTATGGACGTTTATCCTCAGGTTAAGGAGTCACTCAATAAGGTTGTCCTGGTTGTTCCCGCAGCAAACGGCAGCAAGATTGCTGCAGGCGTCTTCAGAGGCCAGTTCACCCGCAACGAAGAGGACATTTACAAGAACCTCCTGCCCTCGCTGGTTGACGGATATACAGGCTTTGCGCTGAACCTTCTTATAAGGATACTGCCCAAGCAGACTCTGCTTAACGTTCTCGATGCGGTCATGTGCGCTGTTCGTGACAACCTCAAGACCTGCACAAACATGTGGGCGCTTGTTCCGAATGAGGACTATATTGAGCTTCGTGACACACTTCTCGATTCCGACGAGTATGCCGCTATCAGAGAGCAGACAGACAGGTACTACACCGCTCAGGGCAACAGATATGAGAATATCCAGAGCTTTATAGAAAGCGGCGTAAGGTTCTTCTGCATTGCAGAGTACAACTTCCCCACATACGGCTTTATTCCGAACTGGAACGACCACAACTCCGACGGTCTTCTTCCTCTTGAGTCCGCTTCACTGGGCGCATATGCCGCTCCCATAGGCCAGACTCTGCCGGAAGGCTATGTTCAGAAGAACACAAGCCCGTACATCTCCGACCCGACCCACAACTACATCTCCCCTGACAATGTTGTGGACGCTTCCGCAGGCCTGCTTCCCGACACCACATGGTACTTCAAGGACCAGAACCACGAGGCAACGGGCAGAAACGATGCAATCATCAGCCTTACTTCAACGCTTATTTCAAGCAACAGAATTCAGAATATATTCTCCGACCCGAAGTATCCGCAGTTCTTAGTAGCCAGAAACGCAAGGGGCTTAAAGCAGAGCATGCTGCCCAAGGCACTTGATATCGACACCTCAGCGCTTTCGCCTGAGGATGCAGCGGCACTTCAGGAGGCTATCGACGAGGTAATCGCCGTTCTTGATAACCCGTTGGCTGACCAGGATGCGATAAACGCTGCCAACAACAAGCTCCTCGCCGTATTTGTAAAGCTCGGCCTTGCTTCGGCTCCCAAGCCGGAGAGCACAACCGATAAGCTGCTCTACTCCTTCTTCAAGACAGCAAGCGATATGACTTACAAATTCCTCGGCGGAAAAGGCTATTTTGATTTAAAGGGTTAAGTAAACCGCAATCCGCTCAACAAATATGTAAGCTGCTTAAGGGATAACCCCTAAGCAGCTTTTTGTTGCTATTGATGAAATAATCATTCTGATTATGAAATGTGCTTCGCACGTGAGATAAATTTCGCTATTAATATGCTCAGCATATTTCACAGCGTCAGCTATTTCACTTGCCCGCAGGGTAAATTTCATTGCAAGTTATCCCTTTGGGACAACTTGCATAAGCAGGGCGGTATTTTTTTGCTCTTTTGCATCAAAAACAAGGCTTTCACTCTCCATTTAGTAGTGGCGTTTACCCCCTCCCCGGCGTAGGCGGCTATCCCCTTCCCGTTGCGTGAACAGCGGATGTGGGGGCGGGGACTCTCAGCTCAGCGGGTGCTTTTCTCCCCCGCACGGGCGGTGTGCCCCACCCTGGGCGGGGGCGTACT
>JAAYOZ010000164.1 GCA_012520115.1 Clostridiales bacterium
GTTTTACAAGCCCATATATTAATACTCTTATGAACATAAATATACAGTCTAATTATATATTGTTTGTCGCCGTTTCTCAACACATTTTACTTAATTTAATACTTTGGTAATAAGCCCTATCGGGAGATTTAAGGAGATATACGGAGAAAAGCAAAGAAAATAAGGAAAAAACAAGCAATTATGGGGAGCTTAGAAAAAATAAAATGAAAATCATTTGTGAGCATTTGAGAGATAATGCTATGAAAACAAGAGAAAAACGAAGCATTCAAAGGCTAAATAAAAAAACTTATAAAATGCTATTGACACCTAAATTCTCTTATGCTAATATAATCGGGCACGCAAAGCCGATAATTTAGGCTTTAATAAATACGGAATCAATTTTCTAAGGATATTAAATCGGAGGTACACACAATGTCAACTTATATGCCCAAAGCAGGTGACATCACCCGCAAATGGTATGTTATTGACGCCGAAGGAAAGCCTCTCGGCAAGGTAGCAGCAGCTGCAGCCACTCTCCTTCGCGGCAAGCATAAGCCCACATTCGCTCCTCATGCGGATTGCGGCGACAACGTTGTAATCATCAACGCAGCCAAGGTTGTTCTGACAGGCAAGAAGCTTGAGCAGAAGAAGTATTACCGTCACACCGGCTACATCGGCAACCTTAAAGAGGTCAAGTATTCAACACTTATGAAGACAAAGCCTGAGTTTGTTGTTGAGAAGGCCGTTAAGGGTATGGTTCCCGATACGGTTATCGGCAGAAATGCCCTTCGCCGTCTTCGTGTTTACAGGGACGCACAGCACAAGCAGACAGCTCAGAAGCCTGAAGTCTGGACAGTTTAAGGGGAGGGCAGAATAATATGTATGAAACCAATCCGTTCTTTTACGGCACAGGAAGAAGAAAGAGTTCAGTTGCCCGTGTCCGCCTCTATGCCGGCACAGGTAAGATAACAATAAACGATAGGGACATCGACGATTATTTCGGACTTGAAACTCTGTAGGTTATCGTTCGTCAGCCCCTTGAGCTCACAAACACAACCGAGAAGTTTGATATCGTCTGCCGAGTAAACGGCGGCGGCGTAACCGGTCAGGCCGGTGCTATCAGACACGGTATCGCAAGAGCTCTCTTGGAGTTCAACGAGGAATTAAGACCCACCCTTAAGGGCGCAGGCTTCCTGACTCGTGACCAGAGAATGAAGGAGAGAAAGAAGTACGGTCTCAAGGCCGCCCGTCGTGCTCCCCAGTTCTCAAAGAGAAAATCTGTTTCAAATCAAACCACGACTACCCGTCGGGGTTTTTTCATGCCAAAAGCAAAGAGCGTCAAACAGTCCCCGCCCGCGGGGATCGTTGTTTTTCCCCTCCCCCTGAGCACCCGAACTGGAAGGCGCCCCGCACGGTGGGGTCTGTTTCGCCTTTCCCCCGCATGCGCCGGCGTTCGCACGTTGTGGGTTTTTTCCGTCCTCGCCTCCGCCCGCTGGTGCCACACACCACCCCCGTGCGAGTCCTCACGGTACACGCCATGCGGCTTTTATTATTCTCCTCCCGCCTGAAGCTAAACCCGCCCCCGCCAACCGTCCTGTGAGGGTTTTCTACCCGCGCCGCCGTCGTCCGCAAAGTTTGGGTATCTCAGCCCCTCGCGCCGCATGGCAGGGATGACCTCAGCCCCCTCCGCGCGCGCCTGCACGGCAAGCAACAGGCATTTCGCACTGCCCGTGCACCGCCCTGTGGGTTTTTCCGTCCTCGTCCCCGGCCACGCATGACAGGCGCGACCTCTGCCCCACGCACCCGCACGGGTGCGTGTATTTGCACACCCTCGCACCACACTTGGCAATTGAGA
>JAAYOZ010000165.1 GCA_012520115.1 Clostridiales bacterium
AAATAGATTTCAGTATTTTTGAGTAAGCTGAGGGGTTTAAAATCAATTGGAGGTTACGTTTTGCAAAAGCTTAAAGTTAAGCGGAAGGCTATTCTTTCCCGCTACCTGATAATACTCGCTCTTGTGGCAATAGATTTAATTATTAAGTACTTCGTTGAGATCAATCTGCGTCCGTACGGTACTATCTCCTTTATTGACGGTATTCTGCATTTTACCTATGTGCAGAACCCGGGTGCGGCCTTCGGCTTGCTTAGAGGCTCCTCTGCCTTCCTCAGCGTTTTCACCGCTATTATTCTTATCGGTATACTTATTTTTCTTGCGCTGCCATATAAGACTAAAAAGCTTGAAACCATTTGTCTTTTACTTATTGCCTCCGGCGGGCTGGGTAACCTCGTTGACAGAACAATCAGAGGCTATGTGGTCGACTATTTGCAGGCTCTGCCAGCATATATTGACTTCCCGGTTTTCAATTTTGCCGATTGTCTTATTACCGTCGGCTCCTTTGTGCTTATAGGCTGTCTTATATATGAGATTATTCTTGAGTTTATGGCTCCCAAGCAGAAAACTGCCGTTGCTGAAGCTTCGCCTGAGATAAGCTCAGAGGAAACAGAGCAAGCCACAGTGTCAGAAGAAAAAACTGAGCCAGCCGACACGGATTCCGAAAAGCCTTCGGATGATAATGATGAATAATGTTATTTTAGTTGTAAGCTCTGAATTCCAAGGGGAAAGAATCGACAAGTACCTTTCGGATAATTTATCGGAGCTTTCACGCTCTCATATCCAGAAGCTAATTGAAGAGGGCAATGTAAGCGTAAATGACAAGGTCATTTCAAAGTGCGTTAAGCTCAAGGCAGGGGACAGCATAACGGTTGATGTGCCGCTGCCTAAAGAGCTCGATGTTTCCCCGCAGGATATTCCGATTGATATTGTTTACGAGGATGATTATCTGCTTGTCGTAAACAAGCCAAAGGGCATGGTGGTTCACCCCGCCGCCGGCAATTTTGACGGCACGCTCGTCAACGCCCTGCTTCACCACTGCAAGGGCAGGCTTTCGGGTATAAACGGTGTTATACGCCCCGGAATCGTGCATAGAATTGACAAGGATACAAGCGGGCTATTGATAGTCGCCAAAACCGATGCGGCGCACAACGGCCTTGCAGAGCAGATAAAGGACCACAGCTTTAAAAGGGTATATGATGCTGTTGTAATCGGCAGGATGAAGGAATACAGCGGCGTAATTGATGCGCCGATTGGCAGAAGCAGCCGTGACAGAAAAAAGCAGGCGGTCAATGGTATCAACGCCAAGCCAGCCATAACTCTGTATAATGTTGTTAATTACTACAAGGGTTTTACACACGCTAAATTTGAGCTGAAGACCGGAAGGACTCACCAGATAAGAGTCCACTCCGCATATATCGGTCACCCGGTTGCAGGCGATATGGTTTACGGGCCTGCAAAGAATAACCTGCCCTTCCTTAACGGGCAGTGCCTAAATGCTACTATTATCGGATTCAATCACCCTATTACGGACGAGTACCTTGAGTTTGACTCTGGACTTCCCGAGTATTTCAGGGAATTTCTTAATAAAATATCCCCACCTGAAACTTAAAAGGAGTGCATAAGTATGGACATCAAAGAAAAGAAGCAGCTTGAAATAACCGCAATGAAAATCAGAATGGGCGTTATTGAAGGCACATTCAATGCAAAATCCGGTCATCCCGGCGGCTCATTGTCACTTACCGATATTCTGACCTATCTCTATTTCAAAGAGATGGACATAGACCCCAAGTACCCCAAGTGGGAGGACAGGGACAGATTCGTACTTTCAAAGGGTCATGCCGCACCTGGACTTTACTCCACACTTGCACACAGAGGCTTTTTCCCGGTTGAGCATTTAAAGACTCTGCGTAAGACCGATTCTGACCTTCAGGGTCATCCGAATATGCACTACACCCCCGGCGTTGATATGAGTACGGGTTCACTCGGACAGGGTATTTCCACCGCAGTCGGTATGGCTCTCGGAGCAAAGCGTGCCGGCAAGAGCTTCAGAGTTTTCGCCGCACTCGGCGACGGTGAGCTCGGCGAGGGTCAGGTCTGGGAGGCTGCTATGTTCGCCGCTGCAAAAGGTCTTGACAATCTTATAGTTTTCGTTGACAACAACAACCTTCAGATAGACGGCACCGTCGAGGAAGTTAACTCTCCGTATCCGATTAACGAGAAGTTCTCAGCATTCGGATTTGAGGTTATCGAAATCGACGGACACAGCTTTGACGAAATCGAGGCAGCTGTAAACAAGGCAAAGACCGTTAAAGGCCGTCCTATCGCCATTATTGCAAAGACCGTTAAGGGCAAGGGTGTTTCCTTTATGGAGAACAGGTGCGAATGGCACGGCACCGCACCCAACGCCGAGCAGTACGAGCTTGCAATGAGCGAATTAAAAACAAAACTTCAAGATCTGGAGGAAAACGCAAATGGCTGATGTAATTAAACTTGCTACAAGAGAAGCCTATGGTGCTGCCCTTGTTGAATTAAAGAAAATGAACGATTCAGTAGTTGTGCTTGACGCTGACCTTTCAGCCGCCACCAAAACAGGCACTTTTAAGAAAGCCTATTCGGACAGCTTTTATAACTGCGGTATTGCCGAAAGCAATATGATGGGTATTGCGGCAGGCCTCTCCACCATCGGCTACACCGTTTTTGCAAGCACCTTCGCAATGTTTGCCGCAGGCAGATCCTTTGAGCAGATAAGAAATACAATAGGCTATCCGCATCTTAACGTAAAGATAGGCGCAACACATGCGGGTATTTCCGTCGGCGAAGACGGCGCAAGCCACCAGTGCTGCGAGGACATTGCCCTCATGCGTACGATTCCCGGCATGACAATCATTAACCCCGCCGATGATATAGAGGCAAAGCAGGCCGTTTTTGCAGCCGCAGAAATCGAAGGCCCTGTATATATGCGCTTCGGCAGACTTCCCGTGCCGAGAGTTTTTGATGAGAATTATAAGTTTGAGATAGGCAAGGGCGCGCTCCTTCGTGACGGTACTGATGTGACGATTATCGCAACCGGACTTATGGTAGAGCGTGCACTGAGTGCAGCCGAAGCTTTAGCATCCGAAGGCATTTCCGCCGCCGTTGTCAATATGGCTACCATTAAGCCTATCGACAGGAACATTATAGTCGAAGCAGCAAAGAAGACTGGCGCAATAGTAACCGCTGAGGAGCACAGCGTAATCGGCGGTCTCGGCGGCGCTGTTTCTGAAGTCGTCAGTGAAACTGTTCCCGTTCCCGTGCTTAAA
Source organism: Clostridiales bacterium (assembly GCA_012520115.1). GTDB lineage: Bacteria > Bacillota > Clostridia > Oscillospirales > Acutalibacteraceae > DTU053. The sequence continues at coordinate 3,300 of JAAYOZ010000165.1, forward strand.
GTCGGCGTTGAGGACGTGTTCGGCCGCTCCGGCCCCGCACTTGAACTGCTGGAGCTCTACGGACTTAATGCTCAGAACATTATTGCAAAAGCAAAAGCTGCAATAGAGCTTAAAAATAGATAATTTCGGAGGCTATATGGCTGTCGACAGATATGAGTATGCTAAAAAGCTCTATGCGGAGCTTGGCATAGATACGGACAAAGCGTTAGATACCCTTAAGAATGTTAAGATTTCGATGCACTGCTGGCAGGGCGACGATGTTTCCGGCTTTGAAGGAGCAGGGGAGCTTTCCGGCGGTATTGCCGCAACCGGCAATTACCCGGGAAAAGCTACTACACCAGAGGAGCTTATGTCCGACATTGATGTTGCTCTTTCACTTATCCCCGGCAAGCACAAGCTGAATCTCCATGCCATCTATGCAATCACCGACGGTGAAAAGGTTCCGAGGAATAAGCTGCAGCCCGCTCATTTTGAGAAGTGGGTTCAGTTTGCGAAGGAGAGAGGATTGGGTCTTGATATAAACCCCACCCTGTTCGCCCATGAATATGCGGCTGACACTCTTACGCTCTCACATCCCGACAAGGAAATAAGGGATTTCTGGATAGAGCACTGCATTGCCATGCGTAAAGTAGGCGAGTACTTCGGCAGGGAGCTGGGTCAGCCGGCACTTAACAATATCTGGATTCCCGACGGCTATAAGGAAACGCCCGCCGACAGAAAGGGTCCGAGGGAAAGGCTTAAGGCTTCGCTCGATGAAATCCTCAGTGAAAAGATTTCAAGGGATTACCTTTATGACAGCGTCGAGTCAAAGCTGTTCGGCATAGGCGTTGAGTCATATACCGTCGGCTCCCATGAGTTTTATATGAACTATGCCGCAAAAAATGATGTGCTTTGTCTCTTAGACAGCGGCCATTTCCACCCGACAGAAGCTGTCTCCGACAAGCTTTCGTCATTGCTTCTCTATCACGATAAAATTGCACTCCATGTCACAAGGGGAGTCAGATGGGACAGCGACCATGTTGTCACTTTCGAGCCTGAGCTGGTGGAAATCGCTAAGGAAATAGTTGCAAACGACGCACTCGACAGAGTATTCATCGGCCTTGACTATTTCGATGCAAGCATAAACCGTGTCGCCGCATGGGTAATCGGTATGCGCAATATGCAGAAGGCTCTGCTCTATGCACTACTCATGCCGCTCAATGAAATGAAGTCATTGCAGGATAAGGGAGATTTTACAAGGCTGCTTATGCTCTCCGAGGAGCTTAAAACCCTGCCCTTTGCCGATGTCTGGGACCATTTCTGTGAGATTAACAATGTTCCCGTCAGAAATACATGGTTTGACACCGTAACCGATTATGAAAAGAATGTATTAAGCAAAAGATAAGGAGCATAAAATGAACAATCAAATAACTGACGCAGGCTTTATCAAGGCCTTTGCAAAGCTCTGCGATGACGCATATAA
>JAAYOZ010000166.1 GCA_012520115.1 Clostridiales bacterium
CTGCCCGTGGGACCTATATGCAACCCTGGTGCGGAGGCCATAAAAGCCGCCCTCTACCCTGCCGATACTGACTATATGTACTTCAGGCACGACAACAAGAGGAATATCTATATGGCTAAAACCGAGGCGGAGCATATAGCAAACGGCAAAAAGGTTATGAGGGTCAACAGCGGAGCCGCCTCATAAAAAGCCTCACGAAGCGAGGCGATGCCGCCTGACATTCCTTCTTTCTAAGTGTTAATTCCACTTATGTGTTAAACTTTTTATGTCCTTCTTGCGAGAAAACCTCCTTTTGCTTTGCAGCAAAGGGAGGTTTTCTTGTGTATTACAACGCAAAATGGAAGCCGCACAAATCAGTGCGGCTTCGGCTCATAGTTTAGTGATAAATATTGAACAAGCTCTTGATGAAGTTAAAGATCCTCCTAAGGCAGCTTAAGAATCTTGCCCAGCAAGAATCGTCTTCTTCCGGCTCTTCGGGTGCTTCGCGCCTCTCAACATTTACCTCGCACGAAGCCGTGAAGCTGCCGTCTTCGGTGGTTACGGTTATGATTGCAGTGCCTTCGGCGATACCGGTAACAAGACCTGACTGATTTACCGTCGCAACGCTGTCGTCGCTTGAAGACCAGAAAACAGCCGTATTAGTTGCATCAGCGGGCTCTATTGTCGCTATCAGGACCTCGCTGTCGCCGGCAAATAAATCCAGCACTGATTTGTTAAGTGAAACGCCCGCAACAGGTGTTTCGGGAGTAACAGGCGTTAAATCTGACAAGGTGGGATAGGGATAGGAAGCTAACGGGTTGATACTCCAGGTATTTTCAAAATCAAAGCCGACATAGCTTTCCTCAAGCTTCATTGCCGAATCTGTCAATGCTGTGCCGTCGGTTTCCGTCGGGTTCACCACGCATGTGTCAAGATAATAGCTGTTTGTCACCGCACCACTGTTGTCAGTTCCGACAAGGCCGCCGAAATACAATTTGCCTTCAACCGTACCGATATTATAGCAGTTTGATATCGGGTTGCCTGCGAGTCCTGCGATACCACCGCAATTAAATATGCATACAATCGAGCCGGTGTTGTAGCAGTCTGTTATAGTGCATGAGGAGCCGCAGCCGCCGGCCACGCCTCCGGAAGCGCCGATGCCGGAAATCGAGCCGGTGTTAAAGCAGCCGCTTATTGGACCGTTTATAATAAGACCAAGTTTGCCGCCGAGAGTCGTACTGCCCGAAACTGCACCGGTGTTATAGCAGTCTGATACATTACCGCTGTAATAATATCCTACCAAGCCGCCGACTTGCAGGTCGCCTGAAACCGTGGAGGTGTTATAGCAATTTGTTATGGTGCCATCTTTGACAGATCCTGCAATGCGCCGACATTATTACGTCCGTTTACATAAGACGCTGCTATGCCCAAATCTGCAACAGAGCCTGAGAAAATATAGCCGAACAAGCCCAGATCATTGCTTATGCTGTCAATAAAGACTCCGCTGATAACGTGTCCGCCGCCGTCAAAGCTTCCCTTAAAAGGATTGGCTTCCGTGCCAATCGGAGTCCAGGGAGTGGCGTTGCGAACCCAGTTATCTGCCGTGTTGTCGTTCAGCATGATATCATTCTCAAGAACGAAGTACTGACCCTCATAAGTCGTACCGCTGTTGACTGAGGAAGCAAGGTAAGCAAGCTGCTCGGCAGTCCGGATGCGATACGGGTCGGCCTCAGTACCTGTGCCGCCGTCAAAGCCCGGGGCAATCGAACCGTTCCACAAAGCAGAGGCGCCGCCCAAAGCAGGTGGCAGATTCTTCATGTGCTGCGGATAAGGATAGCCTGTGGAAGTCTGAATAACCCAGATATTTAAAAAGTCAATATCAAAGCTCTCTGCGCTTTGCATCTGGGCATCTGTCAGAGCTGTTGCGCCGAGGGTGTTTGACGGACCGTCCACGCAAGTGTCAAGATAATAGCAGTTTCTCGCAAATCCTTCTCCGACTGCGCCGCCCACATATGAGCTGCCCGAAACACTGCCGATGTTATAGCTGTTTGCCACAACGGAAACATTTTCGTTAAATCCGGCCAGTCCGCCTGCATTTGAGCTGCCTTCAACCGTACCGATATTATAGGAGTCTGTCACCAGGGAGTAGATTTCGTTATATCCGACGATACCGCCCACATATGAATTGCCTGAAACAGCGCCGGTGTTGCGGCAGAACGTGACTGTTTCGTTGTTTTCACCGATTATGCCGCCGACTTCAGAATTGCCGATAACCGTACCGCTGAAAGAGCAGTTTGAAACCACACCGGACCAGTTATATCCGACGATGCCGCCGACAAAATCTTTGCCTTTAATATAAGATGATTCTACACGGACATTAATAATATAGCCGACATAAAGTCTTCCGAATAAGCCCTGATAATCACTTGTGTTGTCAATATATACTCCGTGAATGGCTTTGCCGCCGCCGTCATAGCGGCCTCCAAAATCATTGGAGCCCGAAATGTATATACCTATCGGCGTCCAGATATTTGCCGTTTCGCCCTCTTTGATACCTGTAATCACACCGCTCGAATCCGTTTCAAATACATCAGAGGGGTTCAGAACAATATCATCAGTCTGAAGGAAATACTTGCCTGAGGAATAATTACTAAAAGTAGCTGCATTTACGGAAAGCTGCGCTAAGTCCTCAGCTGTTGCAATTATAAACGGGTCGCTCTGGGTACCGGAACCGCCTGAATATGCAGCATTTTGATTTGCCTCAGGCATTACGCCGTCCCATACCCCGTCTGCCGACAGTGCTGAAATCGGCACGACTGCGAGTATCAACGCAACCGCCATTAAAATTGCCAACAATTTTTTACTTTTTACCACATATATACTCCCTCTGTATTTTATTTGCTATGAAGTAACTTTATGGAAAAAGACTAACATGTTTTTTCTGACATGATAATATAACTTAAGAAAAAATGGAATTTTTTTGAAAATAGTCGATTTTTCGATTCTTATGTATACTAAATTGCATTAAACAGACAAAGGCCGGGCAAAAAGCCCGACCTTTTGTCGTTAAGCGGAGAATTAATTATGCCACATATCTTCCGATTACATCATCGTCAGGAATTTCAGGCACATACCTGCTTCTTTCAATGAATTCGGCTCTTTTAAGCTCGGCCTTGTGTCTTTTGCTGAGATTGAGGCGTCTGAGGAAAATCCTCAATACCCTGTCCTCAAAATCGATAACCTTCTCTTCATATATAAAGCCAAGGATTATTAAAAGCACTGCCGCAATTTCCAGTGTTGTTACCAATGCAAAATTAAACATATACATTCCTCCGTTCAGAGTGGTGAACATTTGTTTTGTTAAGTTCAGTATACAGACTTTTCATCGACCTGTCAATACAAATGTTCGGTTTTTTCGACAATCAATATACGATTAAAGGGACTTTACCGCCGAACAATGATGAAATTTAATAGGGAAATTTATCCTGTCAACAGGATAATAACACAATATATTGTGCTTGTCAAGAGTTAATATACTACCTAATGTGTCGAATCTTGCGAAAAAGAAAAAACGGGCCGATTGAGCCCGTTTTTGCTTGATGTTCTTTTTTTGTTCGGTTATACGGTCGAATTAATCTTTTTTGCTTCCACTCTGAGAATATCCGAGGGGATTTCGGCGAAGGCTGTTGCGCCCTCTTTGATAAGGACGGACTTTTCTCTGAAGCCCCAGAGAACGGCTATCATTCTGAGGTCTGAATTCAAGGCGGTCTTGACATCAACCTCAGAGTCGCCGATATAGATAGCTTCGTCCGCTGTCACTGAGAGCTCCTCTAAGGTCTTAAAAACGGGGGCTGAGTCGGGCTTTAGGGGCAATCCTTCCCTGTCGCCGACTATTGTATCAAAGGCATCGCCGAAGAAGTGGGTGCAAATCCTTATTGCCTCTGCTTCGTTCTTATTTGTCACGACAGCAAGGCGCAGTCCCTTGTCCTTCAATGCGCTTACAAGCTCCCTTATGCCCTCATAGGGGGCGGTTTTTACAAGGGAATGCTTTGAATAATAGCTTATCATTTCGGCTGTGCAGGCCGTGACCGTTTCGGGCTCGGTACCTGCGGGCAGGCCTCTTTCCACAAGCTTGCCGAGGCCGTTGCCCACAAAGCGCTTGACCTCGTCATAGGTTCTTGTCATATAGCCTCTGCTTTCGAGGACATGGTTTAAGCTGTCCTTCAAGTCCTCAATCGTGTCAATAAGGGTTCCGTCCAAATCAAAAATTACCGCTTTAACTGCCTTCATATTATCTCCAGTGATTATATATTTTCTGAGCCAGAGCCTTGCTGATGCCCTTGACGCTTGCTAATTCTTCAATACTTGCCTTTGAGATTCTGTCGATAGTCTTAAATTCCTTTAAAAGCTGCGTTGCTCTCTCCCTGCCGATGCCCTCAATCTGCATAAGCGTCAGGCACTTTGAGGCAAGGGTGTTGCGCTTGTGGTGATATTCTACGGCGAATCTGTGCACTTCGTTCTGAATCTCGGTTATCAGCCTGAACACCCTGCGCTTTGAGTCAATAGTTATTTCATCCCCGTCGTCGGTCATTGCCCTTGTGCGGTGGCGGTTGTCCTTAACCATGCCGAAAACAGGGATGTCGGCAAAGGGCGAATTCCTCAATACCTGCCTTACAGCCTTGACCTGACCGACTCCGCCGTCGATGAGGATGATGTCGGGCTTAATGCCGAAGGTGTTTTCGCTGTTCTTATGCTTTTCGTACTCGCCTATTCGCCGCTCTAATACCTCCGCCATGGAGCGGTAGTCGTCCTGACCCTCAAAGCCCTTAATAATAAAGCGTCTGTATGCACTCTTATAGGGCTTCGCATTCCTGAACACAACCATTCCGCCTACATTGTTTTTTCCCGCCGTGTGGGAAATATCATAGGCCTCTATATATTCGGGCAGCTTTTTAAGGCCGACTATCTGCATAAGCTCCTCTAAGACGCTGACCTCGTTGCTCTGTCTGCCGATTCTCAAGGACAGCTTTTCGAGGGCGTTCTTACGGCAAATCTCCACAAGCTCCTTCTGCTCGCCCTTTACGGGGATATTGATTCTGACCCCGCCGCCCCGTTTTTCTCTGAGCCATTCCTTTAAAAGCTCCTCGTCCTCAATCTCGCCGTCAAGGGTGATTATTGGCGGGACGTCGGTTCTTATCTCATAATAGCTGAGGATGAAGTGGGCACGGGCATAGGGCATATCCTCGTCGGATTCGATGAAAAAGTGTTCGGAATCGGTAATATTGCCGTCCCTGAAGCGCAGCACCGCAAAGCAGGTTATCTCGCCCGCAGTTGCGGCTGCGATGATGTCCTGATTCTTTACCTTTTGCGAAACGACCCTCTGGGAGCGGCCTATTTTATCTATGGCGTTTATTCTGTCCCGCAGCTTTGCCGCCTTTTCAAATTCGAGGTTTTCCGCCGCTTCGTTCATTTGAGCCAAAAGCTCCTGCTTTGTGGCGGCTCCGCCCTGCTCGATAAAGCGCAGTGCGCCGCTTACGGCTTCTTCATATTCATTAAGTGAAACCTTTCCGGCGCAGGGGGCGCTGCAAAGATTAATAAAGTAATTAAGGCAGGGCCTTGATTTGCCGATGTCCCTCGGAAACTCCTTACCGCAGGACGGCAGCTTGTAAATCCTCAGTGCCTGCTCCACCGCATTCATTACATAGCCTGAGCCCGTGAAGGGGCCGATGTAGCGTGCGCCGTCGCTGCCCTTTTGCTTAACGGCGCTTATTTTTGACCAGGGCGGAGGGGTTACTTTTATATAGCTGTAGCCCTTATCGTCCTTTAAAAGTATATTGTACTTAGGCTTGTGCTGCTTTATGAGGGAGCATTCGAGAAGCAGGGCTTCAAACTCGCTCTGGACGACTATAAAGTCGAAGTCCTTTACATTCTCGACCATTTTTCTGACCTTTTCGGTGTGATTGTTCTGGGAGCCGAAATAGGTCGTCACACGGTTTTTGAGGCTTTTTGCCTTTCCGACATAGATGACCTTGCCGGCGGAGTCCTTCATAATATAGACTCCCGGCTGCTGCGGCAGGCTTAAAGCCTTGTCATGTAAAGCCTTTAATCTTCCGTCCATGCTTCCTCCGTGATTGTCTCTAACAAAAAAAGGCATCGGAGTATCCTCCGACGCCACACTATAAGCATTTATTATTCAGCAAAACCGGATTCAACAAGCTTGGCCAGTTCAATGACAGCTTTTTCCTCATCGGGACCGCCGGCAATAATCTTTATCGGAGTGCCACCCATTATACCAAGAGAAAGAACACCTAAAAGACTTTTAGCGTTGGCACGGCGTTCGTCTTTTTCAACCCATATGGACGACTTAAACTCATTGGCCTTTTGAATAAAAAATGTAGCCGGACGGGCATGAAGGCCGACCTGGTTCTGCACTACAACATCTTTGACGTACATATACGTATATCTCCCAATCAAAAGTTATTCTTTCACACTCTTAAATATTATATCACAAAAAACTGAATCGTCAACGGTTGTCCTGCGATATAAACACTGTCAGACTATTTTTTAGATGCAATACCAAAGCGGGGTATTGCGGAATTTAACTATTTGTGCAAATTGACAATGATATTCTCTTGATTTTTCCTTGCAGGACTTAATTGGTCAGAGTGTGATGAACGGGAACTGTTTCGGGAACTATCGGTGCGAAGGTATATCCGGCGTCTCTGAATATCTCGATAATTTTGGGCAGAGCCTCTAAGGTGGTCTTTTTCGCACCTGCATCATGCATCAGCATTACCAGATCTCCCGACACCTTTAAGGCCGTATCGACCGCCGTGTTGATAATCTGGTTTACGCTTAAATCGTTTGATGTACCGTCGCCGTTTGTGCAATTCCAGTCAAAATATGTATAGCCCTTTTCCTGAACCATACCTGTCAGCTTTGTCATAATGCCCGGATTGAAACTGCTGGTTTTGTTGCTGCTGCCGCCCGGGAAACGGATAACCTTGGATACTACGCCCGTCTTTTCCTCGACTAACTTTGAAATCTCATCAAGGTCTTTGAAGAAATTATCCTCTGAGGCGTAAATATACTTGTAATTATGCGAATATGTATGAAGGCCGATTGTATGTCCCCTTTCGACAATCATAGGCAGGTATTTATGTATGGTGCCCTTGCCGATTACGAAGAAGGTTGCCTTTACATTATATTTGTCAAGCACGTCCAGAAATTTGGGCGTGAGGCTTGAAGGGCCGTCATCAAAGGTCAGGTATATCTTCTTACCCTTACCGTTAAGCTTTGCTATCTTAGCGGCAAGATTTGCGCTGTAATTATTATCGCCCGACGGCTTTGGCTGACTCGGCTTCTGGGTGGCGGGGGGCGGTGCCTTGGTCGTCGTTTCAGTCGTCGGTTGTGTAGTAGGCAGCTCTGTCGTGGGCTCGGTTGCAGGCTCGGAAATATTACCGTCTACTGCTTCGGTCTGAACGGGAGCCTGCGGTGTTGTAAGCTCCTTTTCAAGCAGCATGTTATTAATCTGCATGTAAAGAAATACGCATGCGGCGATTGCCACGGCCACACAAAGCACGATGAGAATGGTAAGTGTTCTTTTTTTCATTTCTTTTTTCATTATTGTACCTGCCCTAAAGATTTCACATTAAGTGTATCGCATATATTATTTCAAATCAATGAAAATGTGGTAACAAAGATTTACAATTTTCGAGATTTATACACTTCCGGCAGGCTTAGAAATTCAAGACATATGCTTTTTAAAGAAATCGGTCATTTCGTTGTTTACATCGATGCTCTCCGGCCAGTCGGGATAAAGGATGTTGAAAACGTGGGTCAGATGCTTGCCCTTGACCCTGCCCATTCTGCGATAAAGGTGCGGGACGTTATATTTTTGCAGCAGGCGGGCCATTGCGTCGGACTGACTCTTAATGAAATCCTCCGCACTGCTGACAAGGTATACGGGAGGGATGTCTGTGCCGCCGAGCAGATCACGCATTGACACTGACTTTTTGTATGGTGAGTTTTCAAAGTCCTTGCCGAGAATAAATTCGGCGTACTTCTTTGCCACGAATATCTTATTATTGAGGATGATGTCAAGGTTAAATGCGCCGCAGGTAAGGCCAATAGCCTTAAACTCGAAGCCCGGCTTCTGAACGCCGTATAAAAGCTCTAAATCAGGTCTGTCGGACATTATAACGGTGGCGAGGGAAGCAAGGTGTCCGCCTGCGGAGTCGCCTGTTAAGAATATGTTCTCCTTATCTATAAAGAACTCGTCGGCATTTTCGTCTATCCAACGGAAGGCTGCGAAGATGTCCCTTATCTGCACATCTATCGTTGCAATGGGAGCAAGGGTGTAGTTTATGTTCACTATCGTAAAGCCCCGTGAGGCTAAGTAATAGCAGTAGTTCTTATTAAGCTCCTTATTGCCGTACATCCAGCCGCCGCCGTGTATATCCACAATCGTGGGCAGTTTAGAGGTCGTACCCTGCGGGAAATAGACGTCGAGCAGGTGTTCCTCTTCCCCCTCGCCCGTATAGGGTATGTCAAAGAAGCCGTCAATGCCGGGCATGGGTCTTTGGGTCGCAAGTCGTTCCTTGTCCATTTTCTCGGTCATTTTCCAGAACTTAGTCAGAATATCAGTAGCGATTTCCATAGTAACCTCCTATAATCAAAGGCATATCTTTCTCTTAATACTATACAGAAATTTGCTTCTTTATGAAAAATCAGACCAGGACTATATTGTCCGTATACTCAGAGCCGGCGACAGCTTTCGTGGGCTTTGCAAGGGCATAGATATCTGAGGAGGCTGCTTCCAGATTAAAAACCCTCTTTGCAAAGTCGTCGCATTTCTTAATGTCCCCGTAACGCATTATTATGGGCTTTCCAGCGGTTTTTCTGACTTCCCTGAGTATTTCCCTGCCCCTCTCGTTAAAGCCTAAAACACGTATATACGGCGGCTCATTAAGGGCTAAATCCTTTTCGATACCCAAAAAGGCTGAGAGGATGATTCTGCGTATGCGGGAGAGGGTATACCGCTTTGTCTTTGCCTTAGTGTAGATTTCCTCAAGGCTGACGGAGCTGTTTACTGCCGAATAAATCCTGTTATGAAGGCCCTCGGACACATCGGGGAAATTGAGATAATCCTCTGGGGACAGCCTTCTTAAAGCATAAAGCACGGCTGTTTCAAGCTGTGATAAGGAGCAGGGAGCGTCGCCGCTGAGGATATGCGCATTCAGGATTTCGATGCTGATTTTCGGCAAAAATTCGGCGAGCCGCTGTTGAATATTGCGGTAATCCAGAACAGACATGGGGTTTAGTGTGCTTAGAATCAGCCTTCTTATTTCGGATGCGGACATAAAGCCGTCTTCCAATGATTCGCCGTCGTGCTTTGCTCCCCTTCTCTCGATGGGCATAGGCTTCAGCCTTGAGCCTGTTGACTTTATTGCCTTAATATACTCGATTCCGAGTATATCGTTCGGAGTTCTGAAGACGGAGGCAACTTCAGCTCCTGCAATCTTTTCTACGGATTTCTCCCTTGCGGCAGGGTAGCTGACTCCGCTTTCAAGCTTTCTCAGTATCTCCTGCTCGACCTCTTCGTCAAACAATACATCTGCGGCTTTACTTAGCCTTTCAACATCTCCGCTTTCGCTGCCGAAGGACAAAAGCTCCACGGCGGGGATGGCGTTTATTATCTGAACGGCCCCTTTTGCGAAGCGCTCTGCGGAGGCGGTCGCCCACGGCAGGGGCAGCTCCACTACAAGGTCGACGCCTGACACGAGGGCCATTTTTGCCCTCAGGCGCTTATCGATATGTGCGGGCTCACAGCGCTGAACATAATTGCCGCTCATCACAGCAACAATATGGGTTGCGCCCTTTGCCCGGGTCTGCTCAATATGATATTTGTGGCCGTTGTGAAAGGGGTTGTATTCGCTGATTATTGCTGCGGCTTTTATACTTGTCCACCTCCTGACAGATTCTGATAATAGTTTAGCATACTGATTTGATATATTCAAATATCGTAAAAATGAATTTCATACAATTTTTATTCATTAACAAAAAGGACAGGATTGCTCCTGTCCTGAGTGTATGTGTTTTTACTCTGCCTGAGCTTCCGCTTCGGCCTCGGCTTTGAGTCTTGCCTGATGTCTTCTTATGTTCAGCTCGTCGAGTATCCTTCTGTGCTCCTCGTCGCTTAATGCGTATTTCCATGTGGGAATTACCATAAGCAGTGAGCCGATAAGCGGAGGAATCGAAACAAGGAAGAACAGTACGAACATATAGGGCTGGAATTCGGGATTCTCTCTTGCCAAGCCGCCGGCGGCTATGTAGTCATTTACCACCTGAACATTAGCGTCTGAGAATTTTACTATTGAATAAGCAATACCGCTGATTATTGTTGCGAGTCCCGTCGTAAGCTTTGTTATAAAGGACTGACCCGCAAAGAAAACACCGTCGGTTCTGATGCCTGTGCGGTATTCCTCATAGTCAACAGCATCTGCAATCATAAGCGAGGTAAGAACTGCGGTGAAGCCGTTTGAAGCGCCTGCGAAGAAGAACAGGACTGCACTGATTGCAACATATAAGGGGTCAGCCAGCTTAGTCGGTGCGGATATGTACATAAGCATAATTACGCCGTAGGGAATAGCACCGATAAGGTTGCTGTAATTGTAGAGGTTCTTCTTGCTGATTCGCTTTAAGAGCTTGGGAGTAAGAGCGGTTGCGATAAAGCCGCTGATTAACACGCTGCCGCCTAAAATTGCGATATATACCGTATTAAGCAAGCCGTCTTTATTAGCATAGTAGTAAGATACCAGCGGGAAGGCTGCTATGGTAATAAGCTGCTTGGGGCTTGCCAGAATGCCTGAAAGCATGAGCTGGAAGAAGGGCTTATTCTTATACATTGTCTTGAAGTTGTCGAGAAGCTTATTCTTTTCCGGCGAGGGAGCTATTCTTTCCCTTGCGAAAATACCTGCCAGCTGGAACAGAACGGTTCCAAGCACGGCAAAAGTCAAGGCGCCGAGAATGAAACCCATCCGTTCGGCCTTCATAGGCGTATCGAAGTAAGGTTTGAGCTTATCGCCCAGTGAGAAGGAGAAAGACTGAATCGAAAGCAGTGTAATACCGCTGCCGACACCTGCGAAAATTCTTGCCAGAGAGAGGAGCTTTATTCTGTCCTTTTCGCTCTCTGTCATAAGGGCTGTTATTCCCCAGAGCGGAACGTCACCTGCCGTATAAAGAATACCCCACATAAAGTATGCAAATGTCGCCCAGGCAACGACCATGACATTATGCATTGTAACACTCTCGGCAGCAGTATCATAGAAACCGTTCAGGAAGCAGAACATTGTAACAAAGAAAATGGGTATGGGGGTATAGAGCAGATAGGGTCTGCACTTACCCCATTTTGTTCTTGTTCTGTCTACGATATGGCCCATTATCGGGTCATTTATTCCGTCCCATACCTTTAAGACAGCAAGAATGGCACTGACTGTAGCAGCCGGTATTAACAATACGAATTGGAGAAAATAGCTGAAAGTTTGACCGATAATGTTATAAATAACATTCTGACCGGCCAGTCCCGCAAGGTAAGCGTTGCGCTCTTTTTTAGTGTAGGTGTTCACTTTTACCGACTCGTTCATGAAACTCCCCCGTTGTAGTATTGTAGTTAGTCAATATTACAGAGGGGACTTACGTCCCCTCATTTGCTGCGTGAAAGTTTTGTCCGGTTTTTAGAATGTCTTATCAAGCTTTGCCACATAGCGGAGAATCTTTCTCGCATCTGAGGCATTTACCTTGCCGTCCTTATCGCAGTCCATAGCCTTAATTACCGCTTCGTTGGGCTTATCAAGCTTTGCAGCATATCTTAATACAAGTCTTGCGTCGCCGGCATCAATCTTGCCTGAATTGTCAATATCGCCTCTGTTCGGGCAGACATAGACCTTAAAGGTTGCCGTCTTGCCGGAGAGGGAGATTGTAATGGTCTGCTCTCCGATTTTGTCCTTATTGTAACCGCTGATTGTATAGTTCGTAATCGTTGCGGTTGTTTTGTCCGTATAATTGGCTACGACCTTTAAGCCTTCCGTATCAAGGGGATTGCCCACTGTGTTGTACAGATTCGTGGGCGGGGTCACCGTAAGAGAAGAAACCGTTTTGCCGGCTGTGTCCACTACATTGACATTAAACTTTGCGGTAATGGTTTCACCGGAAATGTTGTCCTTATAGGTAATTGTCACTGTCCTGATGCCCGGCGTAGTAAGAGAAATCTTGTTTACCGAATATGCACCGGAGGATAAGCCTCTGTCGTCCCTACTAAGCCTATTAACCTTGGTGCCGTCTGCCTTAATTCCACCGACTTCAAGGTCGCCATTGGGAATTACGAAGTTAGGTGCCGCTTTGTTAACTGCATAGGTCGACGGCTTCTTTTTAATCTCTAAGCTTTTGACGGGAGCCGGAGTATCTGTCAATATGTTATTCGCTACGTTAACATTTATGAAATTTGAACCCTGACCGACAATCTGTACATTACCATTATTATCAAGATAACCCACATTCTCCGGGATAAGCTTAAAATCCATATTTCCGTAGAAGAAATACTTTTTGTTTGCGGAGTTCGGATTCTTTTTGACATAGAACATTAAGTAGATGATTGACTCGCCCTGAGACTTGAGGGCATAGTGTTCGGAGAAAAAGAAGGAGATGTTTATCTTCTTTCTGTTGCCCGTGTCTGTCTGCGGGTCTGAAACAGCCATATTTGCCGTGTCGTCAATAATTGAATCATAGTTAATGGTGCGGGAATATTGAAGCTTATCGCCTTCATAAGAAACGTAAAAGTCTGCGCCCACAAGCTTGCCGCTGCCGCCGACTGCCACACGGACAATGAGAGGCACGGGATAAAGGTCGGCATAGTTGCCGACATCTTCCTCCTTATCCGGCTCAATCTCTTCAAGCTCTTCCGGTGTCAGCGTATACTTAGTCACCGAGAATTTAATACTCGGGTCTGCGGCGAATGAAGCTAACGGAAATAATGTAAATAATAGAACTGCTACCAAAGCAGCGGATAATACACATTTAAATCTTCTAAGCATTTTTGATGCCCCCTATTTACTCTTAGCTTAATTGTACCAACTAACTATGTTCATTTCAAGCTTTTTTTATAAATTACAAGTGAATTGCACAATAATCGTATGGACTGAAGGCTAATAAATATGGTATATTTACAAAAAGGAGGAAGCGGATGAAAATTTATCTATCTGACGAGGTAAAAACCGTGATAGAGCAATTTGCCGCATACGGCTATACCGCCTATGCGGTGGGCGGCTGCGCGCGTGACTCGCTTTTGTCTGCCACTCCTAAGGACTGGGACGTCTGCTCCCCCGCCACGCCCGAAATGACAAAGGAAATCTTTAAAGATTTCAAGGTCATTGATACGGGCATACGGCACGGCACTGTCACCGTGCTTGTAAATGACAAACCGATTGAAATTACCACCTTCAGGACTGAGGGGGCATATTCCGACAGGCGGCACCCGGACTTTGTAAGCTTTACTGCCGATATAGCAGAGGACCTGAAAAGGCGGGACTTTACCATAAACGCCATGGCGTATAATCCGGCGATGGGTCTTGTAGATATTGCCGGCGGGCAGGAAGATTTGAAGAATAAACTGATTCGCACCGTCGGCAACGCAAATGAGAGATTTTCGGAGGACCCGCTGAGAATACTGCGTGCATTAAGGTTTTCCGCCTCCCTCGGCTTTAAGATAGAGAACAAAACCGCTGAGTCGGTACTGACGCTTTATCCGCTTCTCGGGGACATCGCTGCCGAGAGAATTTTTGCGGAACTGAGGCTTCTTTTGTGCGGTGAGAATCTATATTATGTACTCTCTGAATTTACCGATGTATTTTGCTTTTTATTCCCCGAAATAAGTCATAGCTTTAAGGATGCAAATACTTGTACTTTTTTCGGCGAGGAAATGAACCTAAGCCCCTCGCAGATATTTGAGGCAGTGGCGGCTGTGAAAGATGTTTTTTCTTTAAGGGCGGCTATGCTTTTTTCCGCCGCAAGCATTTCGGATGCAGAAAAAATCGCCCTGCGTCTGAGGTTTGACAGGGCGACAACGGGCAGGATACTGAACCTGCTTGAAGCCGTTAATAATCCCATTCCCACAGACAAGCCTTCAATGAAGCGGCTGATAAACTCCTATGGCTTTGAAACGGTTTCGGATTATCTTTTGTCCGCCGAGGCTTTGAGCAAAGTTTTGAAGGACGGCTATGCGGACATTTTCGGTCGGCTCGTTGGTGCAAGGGTTGATTTTGAGGAAATCAAACAAAAAGGCGAAGCGGTGGAGATAAAGGATTTGCACGTTACGGGCAATGACATAAAAAAGCTCGGCTATAAGGGAACCGAGGTGGGCAGGGTGCTGTCCTTCCTGCTGGATGCGGTCATAGACGGCAGAATACAAAACAAAAAGCAGGATTTACTGGACTTTGCGAGAAGATATTCAAGCGATTAAGGCTTTTTAAAGTAAATTCATAATTAGGAGGTATAGATTTGAGAAAGGTTGTTAATCTGAACTTCGGCTGGAAATACTCCCCTGCTTTCGATGACGAAATGCTTAAAAAGGGCTACGATGACGGCAGTTTCGAGGTCGTGGACATTCCCCATGCAAACAAAGAGCTTCCTCTTAATTATTTCGATGAACGGGACTATATGTTCGTCAGCTGTTACAGAAAGAGATTCAGGCTCGACAAGGAGGATTACGAGGGCAAGCGAGTGCTGCTGCACTTTGAGGGCGTTGCCTGCCGCTCCCTTGTATATGTAAACGGCAAGTACGCCGGCGAATACAAGGGCGCCTATACCCCCTTTAGCTTCGACATAACGGAGCTTTTAGCCGCCCGTGACAACATAATCGCCGTCAGGGTAGACGCTAAAGAAACTCCCGACATGCCTCCCTTCGGCAAGGTTGTGGACTACCTCTGCTACGGCGGTATTTACAGAGAGGTCTGGCTTGAGTGCGTTGACAAGAAGCACATAGAGGACATATTCGTCAGGACAAGCGATATTCTGGCTGAGAAAAAGCTCCTCACCGCCGATATTACCTTCTCCGAGAGCATGAGCGATACCTTAAAACTGGAGCTGCTTGACGGTGAGAAGGTCATTGCCGAAAAGACCTGCGACTTTGAGGCTAAGGTATTAAGGGTCAAATGGAGAATCGGGGATGTCGAGAACTGGGACATAAATAATCCGAAGCTCTATACCCTTCGGGCGACACTCGGCGAGGATGTTAAGGAAGTGCGCTTCGGCTTCAGGGAGGCTAAATTCACCAAAAACGGCTTCTATCTGAACGGCAAGCATATTAAGCTCATGGGCTTAAACCGCCATCAGAGCTACCCCTATGTGGGCTATGCCATGCCGAAATCCGCTCAGGAGGCGGATGCAGACCTGCTCAAATTCAAGCTGGGCTGCAATATAGTCAGAACCTCACACTATCCCGACTCAATACATTTCCTGAACCGGTGCGACGAAATAGGTCTGCTTGTGTTCACCGAGATGCCCGGCTGGCAGTACACCGACCAGAACGAGGGCGAATGGCAGGACAATGTACTCGAAAATGTCCGCCGCATGATTATCAGGGACAGGAATCATCCCTGCGTGGTGCTCTGGGGCGTAAGAATCAACGAGGGTCCGGACTGCGATCCTCTTTACGAAAAGACCAACCGCCTGGCTCATGAGCTTGACCCCACAAGGCAGACCGGCGGCGTCAGAAACTTCCCGCAGAGCCATCTGCTTGAGGATGTTTATACCTATAACGATTTCTCACACTCCGGCGGAGCTGTGAAACTCCTGCCGCCGACTGTTGTGGCAGGCCCGAATGCCCCCTACCTTGTGACCGAATTCAACGGCCATATGTACCCGACAAAGAGCTATGACAGAGAGGATATCAGGATTGAACACGCATTAAGGCATGCAAGGGTGCAGTCCGCATCCTTCAGCAATAACAGGATTTCCGGCGCAATCGGCTGGTGCATGGCAGACTACAATACACACTGCGATTTCGGCAGCGGCGACAGAATCTGCTATCACGGAGTGACGGATATTTTCCGTGTTCCCAAATTGGCGGCTGCGGTTTATGCCTCTCAGCAGGACTATGTGCCGGTGCTTGAGGTGTCCTCCACCATGGACATAGGCGACCATCCTAAGGGCATGAGGGGTCAGGTCTACCTGTTTACAAACTGCGACTATGTAAAGGTTTACAAGAACGGCAAGCTGACGGACACTGTTTATCCGAATAAAAAGCTTTTCCCGAACCTTCCCCACCCGCCTATGACTCCCTCGGATTTCATCGGCGACGCTCTCGAAAATGACCCCAACTTAGACAAAACCGTGGCGAAGCTGTTTAAGGATGTGCTTGTTGCAGCCGAGGGCAAGGGCTTCTCGGTACCGCCAATCAATTATGTCAAGCTGCTTGCGGGCATGATAAAGGGTAAGATGACCATCTCCGATACCATTGACCTTATAACTCAGTATTTTGCCAACTGGGGCAACGAGCAGCCGGAATACAAATTTGAGGGCTATATCAAGGATAAGCTTGTGGCGACCGTTGTAAAATCGCCCTCGAATGAGTGCATTATATCCGCAAAGGCCGACAAGAATCTTCTTATTGAAGACGAGACATATGACGTTACAAGAATCGAGCTTGTTGCCACGGATAAGAACAATAACCGACTGAACTTTGCAATGAACGCAGTCAATGTGTCCGTCGAGGGCGCTGCAAGGATTATAGGCCCGTCGGAGTTCTCGCTGCTGGGCGGCGCAAGGGCATTCTGGATAAGGACTGTCGGCAAGTCAGGCGATGTTAAGGTCACCATAACGGGTGAAGGCATTGCAGAGCCGATTGTACTCAATCTGGAAGCTGTTAAGAAATAGCTTATAGAAAACAGTGAGCAGGGTAAGACTTTCCGGCTGCCCTGCTTATTTTTTGTCTCAACATGGGAATATATGGTAAATTATGACATTTTTCACGCAATAAAGCCTCTATTATATGATAGAGGCTTTTATTATTCACAATCAGGAGGGAAAACCATGCCTGTTCGGATTTCAACTGAGGCTAATACCATGACGGCCTTTCTGTCGGGTGAGATAGACCACCATTCCGCCGCCGCAATACGGGACGCTATCGACACTCAGATACAGATAAACCGTCCGAAGCTTTTAAAGCTCGATTTTTCTGAGGTTACATTTATGGACAGCTCGGGAGTGGGGCTTATTATGGGCAGATATAAAAATGCGCTGACCTTCGGCGGCAGAACCGAGGTTGCTAATATGCCTGCATTCGCCGAAAAGGTGATGAGGCTTTCGGGGCTTGAAAAGATAATTCGCTTTTATAAGGAGAAGTAGAGATGCAAGTAATAAACGAAATGAAACTGGTTATTGATGCGCTCTCGGTAAACGAAGGCTATTGCAGGGTTGCCGTTGCGACCTTTGTTTCTCAGCTTGACCCGACAATTGAGGAGCTGAACGACGTCAAGACCTCTGTAAGCGAGGCGGTCACTAACTGCATAGTGCATGCCTACCCGAAAAAGCGGGGCAAAATCTACATAACCGCAAGGCTGTATGCAGACGGATTATCGAGGGTGACCATTAAGGACAGAGGCATAGGCATTG
Organism: Clostridiales bacterium; assembly: GCA_012520115.1. Lineage (GTDB taxonomy): Bacteria > Bacillota > Clostridia > Oscillospirales > Acutalibacteraceae > DTU053. The sequence goes on from JAAYOZ010000166.1 coordinate 17,647, forward strand.
AGGATGTCAAAAAGGCCAGAGAGCCGCTGTTTACTACGGCGGGCGGCGAGCGTTCGGGTCTGGGCTTCTCCGTTATGGAGAGCTTTTCGGACAAGCTGACCGTGCGCTCTAAGCCCGGCTGGGGTACGAGCGTTACCATTGAAAAACGAATTGCGGGAAAGGGAAAGTAATGAGTGAGCCCTATAACAAGAAGCAGTCCCTGATTACCGAAAACTTAGGACTTGTGCATGCCTGTGCCATTCGCTTTAAGGGCAGGGGCGTGGAGTATGATGACCTGTTTCAGGCAGGCTGCGTCGGACTTGTAAAGGCTTCGGAGGGCTTTGATGAGAGCTTGGGCTATGCTTTTTCCACCTATGCGGTGCCCGCCATTTTAGGCGAGATTAAGAGGATATTCAGGGACGGTGGGGCCGTTAAAATAGGCAGGGCGGCAAAGGAAAGGGCAAGGCAGCTGATGAAATCCAAAGAGGAGCTGACAAATCAGCTCGACAGGGAGCCTACGATTTCGGAGCTTGCGGAATATGTGAATTTAAGCATACCCGAAACGGCGGAGCTGCTTTGCGCCACGACGCCTCCCCTGTCCCTTACGGCCGAGAGTGAAAACAACGACAATCAGGAGATTGACATTCCCGTTCCCGGCTCAGACGAGGGCATCACGGACAGGCTTGCACTCCATCAGGTTATGGGGACTCTCGACGAGATGGACAGGAATATAATAGATTTGCGGTACTTTAAGGGACTGACACAGACTGTGACCGCACAGAAGCTGGGCATGTCGCAGGTGCAGGTGTCAAGGCGTGAAAAGGTGATATTGCTGAAACTTCGTGAACTGCTTACATCTTAAAGGCTAAAATACAAAAAGAAGGCGGTGTTCAGCCGCCTTCTTTTTGTATCGTTATTTGCTTTCTATTTTCTTTGCGAACTCAGCGCCGTAGTCCTTTGCCTTCTTTAAATCGTCCTCCGAGGGAACAAAGCAGACCTTCAGACCGTCGTCGTCAACATTCATCTTTAAGCCCTTGAGCCTTGCTATGATGTTCGGCACGCCTTCACCGCTCCAGCCGTAGGAGCCGAAAACGGCTGCGGGCTTTTTGCGGCTGTTTACCGCCTCCACAAAGGAGAGAAGCTGCCAAACGGGGGCAAGAGCGTCAGCATTGATAGTGGGGGTGCCCACCGCAAAGGCGTCGCACTCGTTTATAAGCCTTGCAAGGCTTGTCAAATCGTGCTCGATGATATTGTAGACTTCGGTTTCAGCCTTGTCTGCAAGAACGGAATCTATGCCCTCTTTTACGGCTTTTGCGAGCTTTTCCGTATTGCCGTAGGCGGAGACATAGAAAATCGGGACTAAGAGCTTGTCTCTTTTTTCCTCTGCGCTCCAGAGGGTGTACTTCTCAACTGCATATTCGAGCCTGTTGCCCTTTGTAAGAATCGGGCCGTGGCTCGGGCAGACCATGTCAATACTGAGGCCTTTTATCTTACTCAGGCCGTTTCTGACATGCTGTTTAAAGGGGTTCATGATAGCGTAATAGTACTCCTCAAAGACCTTTTCATAGCCCTTACCGTACTTGATTTTATAGTCGAAAACATAGGGCTCGCAGAAGTGGCAGCCGAGGAAGTCACAGGAGAACAGAAGCTTATCCTCAGGCAGGTATGTGAACATGGAGTCCGACCAGTGAAGGAAGGGGGCTATGATGAATTTGAGTGTCTTGCCGCCGAGATCAAGCTCCTCGCCATCGCTTACGGTCTTGATGTTTATGTCGGGGTTATTGGTGATGTTCTTTAGGAACGTTGCGCCCGCTCTGCTTGCATAAACAACGGCCTTCGGGCAGTGCTTGATAAACTCCGCAAGAGCGCCGGTGTGGTCGGGCTCTGTGTGGTTTACGATGATATAATCGATTTCCTCCGGGGGAATTACGGAGCTGACATTTTCAAGATAGGACTCTGTAAAAGAGCCGTGGCAAATGTCGATTAATGCGGTTTTCTCCTTGCCTCTTACGATGTATGAGTTATAGCTGGTGCCGTACTCGGTA
>JAAYOZ010000167.1 GCA_012520115.1 Clostridiales bacterium
AAAAAACTTTATATTCCTTATTGTTACTAATTGTCATATGATTTGGTTATATTTTATTTTCAGATTAATTAAAGGACTGCCGTGGGTTTCACAGCAGTCCTTTTTATATTTTAACTTGTTTATTACTTAATCGAGGTCGATATTGTAAAATGCCGTGCGGCCGGGATATACTGCGGGCCTGCCGATTTCCTCCTCTATTCTGACCAACCTGTTGTACTTTGCGACTCTTTCGCTTCTTGAGGGGGCGCCCGTCTTTATCTGGCCTGCGGACAGGGCGACAGCCAGGTCGGCGATAGTTGTGTCCTCCGTCTCGCCTGAGCGGTGAGAAATGATGGCTGTGTAATTTGCCCTTTGTGCGGTTTTGATTGCATCGAGGGTTTCAGTCAGGCTGCCTATCTGATTGAGCTTTACCAGAATCGAGTTGGCGGCCTTTACCTCAATGCCCTTTTTTAGCCTCTTTGTGTTGGTTACGAATAAGTCGTCGCCTACAAGCTGGAGCCTTGCGCCGAGCTTCCTTGTAATGCTCTGCCAGCCCTCCCAGTCCTCCTCGCCTACCGGGTCTTCAAGGGAGATTATCGGGTATTTGTCAATGAGATTCTCCCAGTAAGAAATCAGCTCATCACGGGTCAACTTTTTCTTCTGCTTCGGCAAAAAGTAGGTGCCGTCATCTCTGTACCACTCCGTGGAGGCGGCGTCGATTGCGATTTTAAATTCGGTGCCGGGCTGATAGCCTGCCTTCTTTATGGCTTCGAGAATGGCGTCAAGGGCTTCCTCCTCGCTGTCGAGGTTGGGGGCAAAGCCGCCCTCATCGCCTACCGCAGTTGAAAGGCCGTTATTATCGAGTACCTTTTTAAGACAATGGAAGACCTCGGTGCAGCGTCTGAGAGCCTCGGCAAAGCACTCAGCGCCGATGGGCATAATCATGAACTCCTGTATGTCCACGTTGTTGGAGGCATGTGCACCGCCGTTAAGAATATTCATCATGGGCACGGGCAGGGTTCTTGCGTCACAGCCGCCGATATAGCGGTAAAGGGGCATGCCGAGTGCATTTGCCGCCGCCTTCGCAGCTGCTAAGGATACGGAGAGTATGGCATTTGCGCCGAGATTACCCTTGTTCTCGGTGCCGTCAAGCTGAATTATCGTCAGATCGATGTCCGCCTGCCTGAAAACGCTCATTCCGACAAGCTCATCATTTATAATGCCGTTTACATTGGCTACTGCCTTTGAAACACCCTTGCCGCCGAATCTGCTCTTGTCGCCGTCACGAAGTTCCACGGCCTCGAATGCGCCCGTTGAGGCACCCGAGGGCACTGCGGCGGTGCCGCCTATGCCGTTTTCAAGGATTACATCGGCTTCTACGGTGGGATTGCCTCTTGAATCGATTATCTCCCTTGCTCTTACCTTTGCTATCGATGTACCTGCCATTAAATCAACCCCTTTTTACTTTTCATTATATATTATATATTTCCTGTTTTTGCTTAAATATGTAAGGACCGAGTCTGCCTTTTGCACGGTTAGCGTTAAGCAACCTCCGGAGTAAAAAATAAAAGGCAGAAATGCAAACCGACGCAAAAAAGACGTCTGCTTACCTTCTGCCTTTATTATAAGTAAACCGCAGTGAATAATCAATAGCTTATGATTTTATGATGTCGGACAGTGTGCTTTTAATCTGCTTTTCGCAGTTATTTATAAGGGTTTTGAACACGAGGATGTCCGAAATGCAGTCGCCGCCTTCGTCTGAAAGCTCCTGCTTTTTATATATATCGGAAAAGAAGCTGACCATTGCGCTCGATGCGGTTGCGGCGGCGTCCTTTCTGATGTCGAACCAGCTGTCCGGCACGATGCCCGCCTCCCTGCCCTGCGACAGCAGATGATAGGCGCTGAAGGCAAGATACCATCTCACGCTTTCAGCCTTTCTTCCGCCGCTTGCGGTCATAATCTCGCCGAGCTTGATAATTGCCCTGTAAATGGTCTGCATCTTCATATCCTCGTCCTGAGGAAGCTCGTTGCTCTCGAAAAGGTCGCTGAGTCCCCTGCGGTTTTC
>JAAYOZ010000024.1 GCA_012520115.1 Clostridiales bacterium
TAATTGTAATAAGTAACTCGCCTTTGGAATCCAGCGTATAGATGTTCTCTTTTTCAAACCAGACTTCCACGCCTTTTTCCTTGAGTTTGCGGACGGCGGGGTAGCTTGAGTGCTGTTGTGGACTGTGTGGCGGCTGGGCGGTGAAGTGCGGACGGCAATGGTTTATTCGGGTTTTTGGCAAATTTTTTGATTGACAAAGATATTACGATTGTGCTAATATTAACTGCGCTAAACACGGAGAGATACCGAAGTGGTCATAACGGAACGGTCTTGAAAACCGTCGTACCCCCCGGGTACCGTGGGTTCGAATCCCACTCTCTCCGCCAGACAGGGCAGCAGATTTATTATCAGAATCTGCTGCTTTTTTATTTGCCAAAATGTCTTGATTCAAAGGTGCAAAGCAAATCGCCCGGGGTGATTTCCGGGACAGATTATTCTTTTTAAAGGCTCGCTGCAGACAGTCTTAAAAGCGAAGGTTTGCTTTGAAAGGTAATAATTTGCTTTGTTTCATGCATATTGTGCAATAATTGACAAATTGCAAATAACTCCGCTAAAATAATCCATATAAAGGATATCGGAGGTATACAAAAAATGGCCAATAGCAGTATGACATTATGTAAGGCATGCGGTTCTGAAATTCCGAAAGCAGCAAAGTTTTGTCCTACTTGCGGAGCAAAGAATAAATCAAATAAGCCTATTTTAGGTATACTGATTATAGCAGTTTGCGTTGTTGTCATAATTGCTGCGTTTAGCGGAGGTGATGACGGTCCGAAGAAAGTCGTAAATGATATCACAGATAAGACAGGGACAGAACAAGCCGTTCAAACAAAATTCGGAGTAGGCGATAGAGTTGAGCTTAAAAATATTGTTGTTACACTTAAAAGTGTAACAGAGAGCAAGGGTTCAAAATATATTAAACCTAATGACGGAAATGTTTTCGTTCTATGCGAATTTGACATTGAGAATAATTCATCCGAAGATATATATGTAAGCTCAATGCTTAGTTTTCAAACATACTATGATGGCTATACAACACCGATAAGCTTTACGGCACTTCTTGAAAAAGGAGGCAAGAACCAGTTAGACGGAGCAGTAGCCGCCGGCAAGAAATTCAACGGTGTTATAGGCTATGAGATTCCCAAAGACTGGAAAGAACTTGAGATTAATTTTAAACCCGACTTCTGGACAGTTAAGGATATTACATTTATAGCAAACCACTAATCTGAAAATACGCTTCTCGGGGCTTTTCAAATGCTTAGATTTACCGGGTGCCCGGCTTTGTGTTTTTGAAAAATCTATGGAGCATCCCTGAAATGTCACATACTGCACCTTTTGATTTTCAAAGGGTGCTTTTTTATTTACTTGTCCGCTGCGATATGGTAAATTATAGGCGGTGAATTAAATGTTCGACTTTATTGCCTTTGACTTTGAAACGGCGGATGCTCAGAACAGTGCGCCCTGCTCTATCGGAATAACACTGGTAGAGGACGGGGAAGTTGTCTTTACTCAAAACTTCCTTATAAATCCAGAGGCGGTTTTCAGCCCCTTCAACATAGCCATTCACGGCATAAGGCCGGAGGATGTTTTAGACAGCCCCACCTTCCCGGAAGTCTGGGCCGAGATTTCATATCTTTTCGAGCGTTATCCCGCCGTGGCACACAACGCAGCCTTTGACAAGGGCGTTCTCGAGAAGGCGGCCGCAAGGTACGGCATAAAGCTGCCGAAAATCAAGTATTACTGCACCTGCAGGCTGATGCAGAAGAACTATCCCCATCTTCAAAACCACAAGCTTAACACCCTTTGCGAGGTATTCGGCATTGAGCTTAATCACCACGACAGCGGCAGCGACTGTCTGGCCTGCGCTAAGCTGATGCTGATACTCTTAGGCGACAAAAGAAACGAGATTTACAGCCTGTACGGCAAGAGCAGCTATAATAAGGACTACCGTTCGGCGCCCAAAATCTTAAAGGAGCCGGATGTTGCTTACGATGATGCGAATGATATCAGGTTTGACGGCTCTGTATTCGTGGTGACGGGCGAAATCGACGGACTGACAAGGGAGCAGGTTTTCAACATCATAAGGCAGCGGGGCGGTACGGTTTCCGACTTCGTCACGGTAAAAACCGACTATCTGATAGTCGGCCTTCAGAATATAGCGGTTGTAAGAAACAAGGCTGCCGCAAAGAGCATAAAGATTACCCTTGCCGAAAGGCTGAGGGGGCAGGGGCGGAATATCAGGATAATTTCGCAGTCCCGCTTTAAGGACTGCTTGAAATAAGGAGAGGTTAGATGTTCAGGGATATGAGGCGTAAGGCGCAGGAGCTTACAAGGGAAGAGTGCATTGAGATACTGAAAAAGGCCACGAACGGCGTGCTGTCCGTTTTGGGCGATGACAGCTACCCCTATGGCGTGCCGCTCAGTTATGTCTATATGGACGGCAAAATCTATTTTCACTGTGCAAAGACCGGCCACAAGCTGGATGCAATCAAAAACAGCGACAAGGTCTGCTTTACGGTTGTGGCGCAGGACGACATAAAGCCGGAGGAGTTCACAACATATTTTAAGAGCGTCGTAGCCTTCGGCAGGGCAAGGATAATGGATGAAGACGAAACGGCTCTGAATGCCCACATAGTCCTGTCCGAAAAATACGCCTGCAACGTTCAGGAAAGGCTGGAAGAGGAGCTTAAAAGGGCGTACAGCCTTATGTATATGGTCGAGGTTGAGCTTGAGCATATAACTGGTAAGCAGGCAAAGGAGCTTGCAAAAAGCAATAAATAAAAAGAAGCTGCGAGCTTAAAGCTTGCAGCTATTTTAATTTACTTTCTTGCGGATTTGGTGTAAAATAGGCTCGAAAGCGGTGAGTAAATGAAGCTTATAGCCCACAGGGGAGCAAGTCTGCTCACAAAAGAAAATTCCTTAGAGGGACTTATGTTTGCAGCCTCTCTCGGCGCTGATGCTGTTGAGTGCGACCTTCGCAGGACGGCTGACGGGGAGTACATAATCTTTCACGACGATAATTTAAAGCGGCTGGCCGGTGTCGACAGGCGGGTCGGCGATTTGACCTGTTCGGAAATGAGCAAATACCTGTCTGAAAAGGGGCATGTGCTGCTTTGTCTTGACGAGCTGCTTTCGGGCTATAAATCGAGTGTCCCGGTGCTTTTGCACATTAAGCAGGATGTTGAAGAAAGCCTTGTTAAAAAACTTAAAGCTTCCGGCATTGACTTTATCTGCGGGGCTGCCTCGGCTGAAACTGCCGGGCTTTGCTCACAAGTTTTCCCGAAAACAAGAGTTCTCGGCTTTATTCCCTTTGTGGAATCGGCGAGTGAGTTCTATAAAAACGGCGCCGGGATAATAAGGCTCTGGGAAAACTGGCTTTTTAATATCACGCCCGCCGATATTAAGGAGCGGTTCGGCTCGGAAA
>JAAYOZ010000168.1 GCA_012520115.1 Clostridiales bacterium
ACTTCCCCTTCCTCATGGGTCAGGGTATATGGCTTGATTCCGACAAGCTCGGCATAGATGATGAAATCAGGGAAGTCTTAAAGCACGGCACACTTTCTTTAGGCTTTATCGGCCTTGCCGAAACCTTAAAGGCCCTCATAGGCTCGCACCACGGCGAAACCGAGGAGGCAAGAAACCTCGGCTATGAAATAGTAGCCCATATGAGGGAGCGCTGCGACAAGCAGACGGAGAAAACAGGCCTTAACTTTACGCTGCTTGCCACTCCCGCAGAGGGACTTTCGGGCCGCTTTGTAAAAATGGACAGGGAGCGCTTCGGAGTAATCGAAGGCGTAACCGACAGACCTTACTATACAAACTCATTCCACGTCCCCGTATACTTCCCGATTTCCGCATTCGATAAAATCAGAATAGAGGCCCCGTACCACGCACTTACAAACGCAGGACATATCTCCTATGTTGAGATGGACGGCGACCCCAGCGAGAATCTGGAGGCCTTCGAGGCAATCATCAGATGCATGAAGGAAAACAATATAGGCTACGGCTCGATTAACCACCATGTAGACCGTGACCCCGTTTGCGGATATATCGGAATTATCGGCGACAAGTGCCCCAGATGCGGCAGACATGACGGCGAGGGCGTTTCCCTCGAGGAGCTCAGAAAGCTGCCCGGCTTTAACCCTACATTAAACTATAAAGAGCTTCAGACATATGATATTAATCCCCTTGAACTTGATAAAGTAACACATCCGATTGATTGCTGCAATTAGTCTTTGCAGCAAAAACCGTTAAGGAGGCAATAGAAATGGCAGCAAAGAATGAAAAAGAAATAATTATAGGCGAAGGCGTACGCTTTGAAAGAATCAGGCGTATCACAGGCTACCTTGTAGGTACCCTTGACAACTTTAACGATGCCAAGCTTGCCGAGGTCAAGGACAGAGTAAAGCACAGCATAGGCACCGGCCAGGGAGTAATGGAAAGGGTATAAGACCGTACCGCTTACAGGAAGTTTAATAAAGAAAGGCACAGGGCAATCCTGTGCCTTTTCGGTAAGGGTGAATTTATGGATACTAAGCTGCGCCTTGCAGGCGTAATAAAGGAATCAATAGTAGACGGCCCCGGCTGGCGCTTCGTTGTGTTTGCCCAAGGCTGCCCCCACAGGTGTAAGGGCTGTCAGAATCCCCAGACCCACGATTTCGAGGGCGGATATGAAACAACAGTCGGCAATTTAATAGCCGAGATTAAGAAAAACCCGCTATTAAAGGGCGTGACCTTCAGCGGGGGAGAGCCCTTTTGTCAGGCTAAGGCCTTTACTCAGCTTGCAAAAAAGGCACACGAAATGGGCCTTGACGTAATAACCTATACGGGCTATACCTTTGAGGAGCTGACAGAGCAGGCAAGCGATGAAAACGGCTATATAGACCTATTAAAAGAAACGGACATCCTCGTTGACGGCAGGTTCATCCTCGAACAGCGCACCCTCTCCTTAAAATTCCGAGGCTCCACGAATCAAAGGGTAATAGACCCGAAGGCCTCTCTGGAGCAGGGTAAGGTAGTAGAAAGAGATTTCTAAACTCCACGACAATCAAAAGAAAACGCCCCTTGTCGGGGCGTTTTTCTATAATAAATTCAAGCGGTAAAAAAGAGCGGAGATTAGACCGCCCTTGAAACCTTTCCTGAACGAAGGCAGCGAGTGCAAGCATAAACCTTCTTGGGTGATCCGTTTACGATAGCTCTGACCTTCTTAACATTAGGCTTCCAGGTTCTGTTTGAACGCCTGTGTGAGTGAGATACCTGTATTCCAAAGGCAACCGCTTTGCCGCAGAATTCACATTTTGCCATGTGGAGAACACCTCCTTAAAATTATATCGTCGATTAAACTGCAAAAGCTATCATATCAAATTACAAACACTAATGCAAGCATTTTTTACAGAGAATCAAAGATTTATTACAATAATCGCAAGAATGCCGAAGATAAGCAGCAAATACTTGGATTTTGTCATCTTTTCTCCGAAGAAAACCACCGAGCAAACCGTAAGCAGTAAGCACATTCCGCCGTTTACGATAGGAAACAGAATCGAGGCGGGTATTCTCGGATTCAGATACATCATCAAGGCATTTCCCGCAAAGGTGGAAAGTCCGGCAAGAATGGCAAGGAAGTAGATTCCTATATTCTTGATATACAGCTGATATTCGTCGTAGTCGTCGGTCTTTTCCGTGCTCGCAAAGCTTATCCCCGGAACATTTCTGCGCTTAAAGACGAAAAGCAGACCGTAAAGCATTGCCGCCGTAAGGAAGGACGCAGTCAAAAAGAGCATATCCTCGTCAATTTCATATGCCAGCTTGTAGTACTTCTGAATAATGGCGCAGCAGCCGTTGAACAAAAACGAGCCTAAGGCTAAGAGATACACGCTTTTGGATTTTACGCCGCTTTGCTCCTTTGCGTTGCTTCTTGAGGAAGTATAAATCGCAAAGCACATTAAAAGTGTGCCGATAACCTGAGTGACGGTGACTTTTTCATGCAGGAAGACTATCGAATAGAATATGGGCACAATAAAGCTCATATTGATGATGACGCTGCTTATGACCATTTCGCCTTTTGCAAAGCAGGCGGAGAGCATCAGGACGGTCAGAAAGTAGCTCAGCCCGAAAAGACAGCCGAACAGAATCGTAGGATTCTGAGCGGTGTCAAGGTTTTTCGCAGCCAGAAAACAGGTCATGGCGGCAAATATGCAGAAAATGAACTGGAAAAAATATACCGACAGGCCTTTTTCCTCGTATCTTTTCTGAAAGATACGGATCGCTATTTGATTAACGCTGAATGATATTAGAGCAGAGCCCATTAACAGTATGATCATAAATTACGCATTCTTTCCTTCAAGCCAGAGTTTTTTGACTCTATCATAAACTTCATCCGGGAAA
>JAAYOZ010000169.1 GCA_012520115.1 Clostridiales bacterium
CGTAGAACCACAGATAGCTGATTAAATTGTAATCAACCTAAGCTTCCATTCTGGATTATTCAACAGGATTAGCAGCCGATGTCTCTGGAAGCTCTGAGGCAGCGTCATTAAAGAGTTGAGCAACTCTGGGTCCAAGGATCAGGAGAGCAGCTATAACAACGATAGCGATGAGAGCTATGATGAGACCGTACTCTACCATTGCCTGGCCTTCTTCGTCACGAAGCCAATTCATTAACATAATCTTTCCTCTTATTAATTTTTGTTAATATAATTTAACCCGATAACGGGATTAAATCCGAAGTAAAATGTGTAATGCTTATTTTGAAAGCATCGTAGTGAAACCGATAAGCATATATTCGATTGCACCGAGTGTAAGATACGGACCCAGAGCAACCTTTGACTTAATTGAGCCTTTCTTCGTGACTCTGAGATAAATCAGAACAATAAAGAGGGCCAGTCCCATAACAAAAGATGCTTCAATAAAGCCCATAAAGCCGAAACAGTAGCCGATAACGGCACAGAACTTAACGTCGCCGGCTCCGATATATACATGGAAAAGAGAAGGAAGCATAAAGATAATCAGCGCCAAAGCAAAACCGACCAATGAGCTGTATATTAATGTTTTAAAGACTTCTGAATTAAATTTGCCGCCGCTGAACATAGAGTAAATAATGAAAACGGTGCGAACTGCAAGTAAAGAAAGAAGAAGCTCGTTAGGTATGCGCTTGACCAATTGGTCTACGACTGCGATATTGACAGAAAGTAACAAAATCAGCGCATACTCAATCTTAACAGAAAGCGGATTATCAGTCAAGAATATAATTGCCGCAGGAACGGCAAGAACGAACATTATAATGAGGAGTGCTTTAAATGACTTAATCTTTTCCATAGCAGAGGCGAATTCAGCCTCTCTCTGGACTCTTACTTCCTCGCTGTATCCGAAGGTAGCAATCTTTTTAGAACGGACGGTTATCTGCTTGTCCGCCATAAACCTTACAAAAGGGGACAAAATTAAGAAGGCAACGAAAGCGATTAAAGATTCTAACAAAATATATGCCTCCGTAACAAAATCAACAAATTTTGAACAGTTTTTTCTACATCTGACATTCAGAAAATTAGCATAGGATATTGTGCATGTCAATAGGTTTTTTAAGAATTTTATTAAAAAATGACTAAAAACACCCTTAAAATCGAGAAATAAATCTCCCTTATTGACAAATTTGAGGTAAATAATGGCTAAAGGAATGAAATTTTGCAGATTTTAATACATTTTGTTGACATATTTTACCATTTATAAAATGGCAGATGAATTTCATTTTTATTCAAGAAATTTACCTAATATTTCTAAAGTAACAGTAAACATTTTAATTTATTTTTGCTATAATAATGTAAATTCACGAAAAAAGGTTATCATAAAAGAAATTCTGGAATATTCTCAATTTTGAGAAAAACGGCTTATTGTCAGGAATTATATAACTTATTTGTTTTCATCACCGTGACGCACTTATTGACAATAGCAATTTAATAGATGTATAATATTCTAAATTATGCCCTGCCATAATTTGCTATGATTTTAAGTTCTGATTTTTGTAAGTAGGAGTAATCGTATGTCTAAGTTTTCGCTACGCAGATTTAAGGGTGCAGCCATTTTCATCGCTAAAGCTCTCCTTATGATTGGCTCTGTTTTCCTTTTCCTGCTGACGCTTTTTACATTCTACGATGATGCTACCTTCCCGCAGAGAGGCAACTATGTTCTGGCCTTTTTGTATTCGTGCATTATCATCACCTTTGCGACCATGTACGAGTGCTTCAAAATCGGCCAGCACCGCATTAAGGAGCTTGTGCTCTCCTTCTCTATCTCCGTTTTTCTTACAAATTTCTTTACCTTTTTCATTCTCTCTCTTATCGCATCAAAAATACTTTCACCGCTTGCATTAGTCTCACTGACCCTTGCTCAGATTGTTTTCGGCACGGTTGTTTATATATGCGCCAACAAGGTTTATTTTGTCATTAACCCCATAAGCCGATGTCTTTTCGTCACCACAGGCTCCGAATACGAACAAGATGTTTTAAGCAAGCTCCAGTACAGCAAAAACAGCAGCCGAATAAATATCCACAGTGTAATTAATGCCGATGCGGGACTTGAGAATATATATAATGAAATGAACAAATACGGCACCATAATGATCGGCGATATCGACACGGAGCTGAAGAATTTCATTATTAAATACTGCTATGAAAAGAATAAGTCCTTCTATCTGCTGCCAAGTGTTCAGGATATTGTTATCAATGCGGCGACGGAATATCAGTTCGGCGACACCATAATGTTTTACAGCAAGAGCCGCTCTATGTCCATTGAGCAGCTTGCCATAAAGAGGCTTATGGACCTTGCAATTTCAATTGTAGGTCTTATACTCGCCTCGCCCATTATGCTTGTTATTGCCATACTCATAAAGGCTCACGACGGCGGCCCCGTGTTCTTTAAACAGGAGAGATATACCAGAAACGAAAAGGTCTTCACCCTGATTAAGTTCAGAAGCATGATTGTGGATGCCGAAAAAGACGGCGCAGCATTTACCGTCAACAACGATTCGAGGATTACTCCTATCGGCAGATTTATTAGAGCTACAAGGCTGGACGAGCTGCCGCAGCTTATAAATATACTCAAGGGCGATATGTCCTTTGTAGGCCCCAGAGCAGAGAGAATAGAGAATGTGGAAAGCTACTCGCAGAAGCTGCCCGACTTTAAATACCGCCTGAAGGTCAAGGCAGGACTTACCGGCTATGCTCAGATTTTCGGCAAGTATAATACCAGCTGCGAAGATAAAGTCAGGATGGACATGCTCTATATTCAGAATTACTCTCTTTTCCTTGACCTTAAGATAATTTTCTATACCTTAAAGATTATCTTTATGAAGGAGAGCACCGAGGGCTTTAAGACCAACGGCCTTGAGGAAAAGTCAAATCAAGCCGCCGTTGAAAGCGAAGCAGAAACACAGGACAAGCTGCAGGAAACAAATCCCGCTCAGGAAAATTCTGAGTCATAAACCTTTTAGGACAAAAAGTACGAGGTGATAATATTCACCTCTTTTTTGTACATTTTTACGGAGGGCCTTAAATGCTGTATAAACCTAACAAAGTCATGCTCGAAAAAATAGCATTGGCAAAATCCATAACGGCCAATATAAAAGCTAAAAAGTCACATAAATTTGAAACAGGTATACCCCTTGACTTTAAGAGCGGTAATATAAAGGGCTACGAAATGTCCTCGCCCGACGGGAATATCACCGCAAAGCTGTACTATGAAAAAGGCTTAAAGTATGAAGTCAGCTTTAACGGCAAAACCGTAATCAAGCCCTCCGAAATGGGTATTAAGATTCAGAAATTTGACTTAGGTAAGGATGTATTTGCAGGCAAACCCGTCGTAGAAACCGCCGATGTTGAATATGAGGTAAAGGGCAAACATTCAAAAGCACGGGATTTGCATATTGCTTACAGATTCCCCGTTCACCACTTCCCCACCGGACTTAACTACATAGTCGAGTTCAGGCTTTGGAACGACGGCGTGGGCTTCCGCTATGAGTTCCCCAAGGGCACGAAAATGCTCGTAGAAATTGAAAACACACAGATTAATATGACGGAGAATTCTGTGTGTTACTATCAGACCGACGTCAGAAAGATGCAGAGCAAGACTGTAAGAGAAGAAACATCTGTCCTTCCCGATAAGCTGCAGATGGCTTATCTTGTGACCTTCGAATTAAAGGATAACGGCTACTGCATACTCACGGAGTCGAACCTTGATAATTACCCCGGCGCTGCGCTGATGTCTGAGTCAGAGGGCAGATTCAGGATTCATTTCTGGGATTCGGGCAAATTCTTTGTCAAGGACTGTGTTTCACCTTGGAGAATCGCCATTCTCGCAAACGACCTTAATTCCCTTGTGAATAACGAAGTCGTAAAGCATGCAGCCGACCCGCAGTCCCCGATTTTTGAAAGCACCGACTGGATAAGACCCGGCAAATCCGCATGGTCATATTTCCACGGAAAAGATACAAGCAGGAAGTATAAGTCCATTCTGGACTTCAACACTCACCTTGATGACTTGGGCTTTGACTATTCGATAATTGATTCAGGCTGGCGTAAATGGTGCCTGACCGAAAGCTGGGCTTTAAGAAAAGTCAAGAATGTCATAGATAAGGCGCCGGAAGGCGTGGACATTTGGGTCTGGAAGTCCTCTGCAACCGGCCCGTTTATACCCGCTTACAGACGTTGGTTCCTGAAAAAAATCAAATCAATCGGAGCCGTGGGCGTAAAGCTCGACCATATTGAAACGGAAACCCAGGCGGGCATAAATCTCTATCGCCGCTTCCTTGAGGACGCCGCTAAGAATAAGCTGATGGTTATATATCACAACCCGAACAAGCCCACGGGACTGACGAGGACTTATCCGAACCTTCTTTCAAGGGAGGCCGTCAGGGGTCTGCAATGCACCGCCGACGCAGACGAGAATACGATTATCCCCTTTACGAGATTTGCGATTGACGGCGCCGATTACACACCCTTCTGCCCCTCTCTGCCGGACAGATGCGCCAACACCACCGTAAGCCACGCATTGGCAAATCTGATTGTTTTCACTTCGCCCTTTATGACGATAGCCGAGCATCCGAAAAATCTTAAAGGAACGGTCTATCAGGACTTCTTTAGGACTCTCCCCGTCTGCTGGGATGAAACAATCGTTATGCCTCAGAGCAGCTTCGGAAAGCTCGCTGCCTTTGCAAGACGCAAAAACGAGCTTTGGTATATAGGCGTGCAGACTAATAACAGCGAGGGCTTTGAATTCTCATTCACTCCGTACTTCTTGGAAGACGGCAGAAAATATACGCTCGAGTTGTTCTCTGACAGTGAAATTGAAGGCTCAAAGGACACCGTCAAAAGTGAGCGAATTGTCACAAAATCTGATATAATTAAAGTAAATATTAAAAGCGCAGGCGGCTTTGCAGGCAGATTCATACCGCTTGCCGACTAATATATTTTGGAAAGAGGGAATACCGTGTTAAAAACAAAACATGAAAAGGGCATGATTATTTTCTTTTACGCATTCTCTGCGGTCTTAATGGTGATTGCGTCGTTCTATGATCTTCAGATAGACCAGTATGTCTATTCTCCGGATAACTTCTTCGGTATATTCTTTGACAGAATCGGCGAGCTTCCGCCCTTTCTTGCGGTTGCTTTTTCGTGTATGATTCTTTACAGATTCCCGCCGATTTTCAGACGCTGGGCAACGGTGCTGACAAAGATTATCTTCGGACTCGGTACTATTGCTGCGTGGATCTACATTTATTATGATTTCGTTGATAAGTGGATAAGTAATTTTGAATACAGAAGGATTATTGAGGTCATCTTCGGCATTATTACCGGATTGATTTGCCTGTATTTCTCAAAATACATACCTGAGGAGCATAAGAGGTCATTTAAATCCCTTGCGGTATTCTTCATCCTTGTATCCTTGCTGACGCCCTGGCCTACAAATGAATTAAAGGATATCTGGGGCAGGTTAAGGTTCAGGCAGCTTGTTGAAGCGGGCAGCTTTGACGGCTTCACACCGTGGTATACATTTGGCCCCGGCGACGGCCGCTCATTCCCGTCAGGACATACGACCGCAGCAGCCGCAACGTTTATGCTCATGGGCATTTCGTACTTCTTCCCCTCACAGAAAAAGAACGAGCTTAAATACTTTATAATTGCCTTTGTTTTCACCTTTACCGTGGGCTTCTCAAGGCTTGTAAGAGGCGCACACTTCCTCTCCGACATCACCTTTGCGGCAATAATCGTCTTTACTGTCTTCCTTATCATCCGCTACCTGTATGTAAAAAAGCCAATATCAAAGAGAATAAAGGCATATATCGCTAAAAAGGCAGGCTAAGAATAGCATTATTCGGCATAAAAACAGCTCAGCCGTCCCATACTTTATTGAGAAAGGTTTGGGGGTGCTGGGCTTGTATTCTGAGTATAAACTCAAGGCTAAGAGCCTTATAGCAGGCAGGATGCTTATATATTTCGTACTTATTCTGACGGCATTTTTGCTGTCGCTTTTGAGCATTTCGGCAATTATTACAGTCATTGTCTCTGTACTGCATCCATTTGTAAGCTCGCTGATTCTGAGCGAGGACTCCCCTGTTTACCCGTTTATGTATTATACCATCGGCATCGTGGCGATTATCGCCCTTCTGCTTATGCACGCATATACGAGGTATGTCAGCGATAAAATCTTCTTTCTGAAAGCCTCGGATGACAGCACAAAAGGCGCATATAAAATCAAGGGAAAGACCACCATTCTTAAGGCTTTTCTGCTCGGCGTTCTGATTGTTACACTTAAAACACTCTGGTTTATCGCTCTGCAGATACCTTTTTTGGCGGCGTCTTCTTATTTTGCTTATCTGCTTATGGACGGCCTGCCTAAGAATATCATCTATATTTTTGTCGGCGGCTGTTTAGCCTTGTTCTTCATCGGACTGTTCTTCTGGTTCTGCATAATTCAGCGGTATTCGGCAGCTCGTTATATATTCGCATCGAACAGATTCCCCAGCGCCTTCGGCTCAATTAAGCAAAGCACAATTACAATGAAGGGCAGGTGCTTAAAGACAGCCTTTTT
Source organism: Clostridiales bacterium (assembly GCA_012520115.1). GTDB lineage: Bacteria > Bacillota > Clostridia > Oscillospirales > Acutalibacteraceae > DTU053. Next base: position 6,653 of record JAAYOZ010000169.1, read on the forward strand.
TAAGCTCAGCCTCGTCCCGTGGATTGTCGCCTGTGCTTTACTGATACCCATACCCTATGTTCTGCCGTATTATAAGATGTCTTCGGCGGTTTTGATTTATGAATTTATGTCCCGGGAAATGAAAAGCAGACGAGGGCCTGCAATAATACTCGGAGTTTAGTGCCGCATATCTTTCCGGTATGCGGCTATTACTTTGCTTGCATATTGTCCGGTATTATGCTAATATCTGTAAGTAAAAATAAACACAAGCTGCTATCGGAGGCAATATGAAAAGCAGAATAAAGACCTCATTTTCTCAGGAAAGCATAGTTGTTCGGGCGCTTAATACATACTGCATAACCGTTATCTCTGTAATATTTATTTACGGCAATAACTTTCTTGAAAAGAGCTTTATAACTGAAGTAAATCTCCTTGTCGCCGGCGGGATACTTGCCGGGTCTTTTCTGCTTTTATCCGCACTGGATTTTCTTTTAGCGGACAAAATTAATATAAAGACGCTTGGAAAAATCCTGCTCACTGTGCTGACGCTGTTTTTCTTCGCAATGATTGCCTCGCTTACCGGCAAGTTTTATATATATTTAGCCTCCCTGCCCTTCCTTGCGGCACTGACAAGATACATTCTGCCCCGGGGAAATGCGGGCGTTAAGCTATTGTCTTTTTTAATTAAGAAAAATCAAGTCATTGTAATATATGCGATTTTGGGTATCGCTTTTTTTCTGTTTGTCGGACTTTACACGGCAGCAAAATACTGGACATTCAAGTCGCCCTGCTTTGATTTCGGCATCTGGGCGCAGATGTTTCACAATATGAAAACAACGGGTCTGCCCGTTACCACCTGCGAGCGTTACAGGGAGCTTTCGCATTTCGCTGTGCATTTTTCGCCCATATATTATCTGATGCTGCCTGTTTATTTTATTTTCCCTGACCCTGCAACCCTTCAGTTTTTACAGGCGGCAGTCATAGCAAGCGGTCTGATACCCATGTATCTGCTCGCAAGGCACTTTAAGCTGTCAAATACGCTTACGATAATTGCAGGAGCCTGCTTTGTCACCCTTCCGGCTTTAAGTGCAGGCTGCTCCTATGACCTGCACGAAAACTGCTTTCTGGTGCCGCTGATACTGTGGCTTTTGTACTTTGTTGAGAAGAATAAGTTTATTCCCATGATTGTCTTTTCACTGCTGACCTGCTTAGTTAAAGAGGATGCGGCGGTCTATGTTGCCTTTATCGCAATTTACGCCATGTTCGCTTCACTAAATAAAAACGGCAGTCATAAACTGATTAAATTAAAGGGCTTCGCACTGCTTGTTCTGTCGCTGGCATATTTCTTCATCACGATTAAGCTGCTCGCAAAATACGGTGAAGGAGCTATGTTCTATCGCTATGAGAATTATGCGGTTGACGGCAGCAACAGCATAGTGGGGCTTATTAAAACCGTTTTTGCAAATCCTGCCTACATCTTCTCGGAAAGTCTTAATGCGGATAAACTCAGGTTTGCTTTGACTATGCTCGCTCCCCTTGCATTCGTACCTCTGCTTAACCTTGACATTTTCGCCTATATTCTTATTGGCCCCTTCCTTCTGATTAATCTGATGAGCAACTACCAATATCAGTATTCGATTTCCTTCCAGTATGTTTTCGGAGTTTCGGCTATACTGATTTACCTGTTCATTAAGAATTTGTCCGATTTCAAAAGTAACTTCAAGCGTTTTATTGCCGTATTCTCCTTATTCTCCTGCATTGTAGCATTTTCGTTTGCATCATTACCGTATTTAAACTACCTGTCACCAAGTTCAATCAACAAAGAAAATATCAGTATCGTTAACGCGGCACTCGACAAAATCCCCCGTGATTCGATTGTCTGCTCCACTACGATGTTTGTCGCTCATCTGTATGATGTCGATGAGCTTTATGAGCTGAAAACCGACTTTGACGCTAACATCCCGGACAGCATGATAGGCTTTGATCCCTCTATTCTCCCGAGGAACATCAAGACGGGAGCAATTCCGTCAAACAAGCTGTACAGAATAGCAGATTACATTGTTCTGGATTTGAGATATGAAAGCTATAATAAAGATTTATTGAACTTTATCGAAATTGATTACGAACTGAATACTTATGAACCCGGCTTGGTTGCCGTGCTGAGAAATCCAAACAGCACAAAGCCTCAGCTTGGAACTGTGGATAGCTTTGACGACCTGTTTAAATCAAGTTCTGCAAGCGATGACGAAAATTTATAGGCCCGGTCGTTACGGCTGCTTCGGAGGTAGACTACATGGCTTTTTGGTTAATGCGACAGTTTTCCATAGAAAAAATAGTGACAAGGCTGATAAGCTCCTTCAGCATTGTATATTTTGTCTGCATATTTGTTGATAAGGTAGATTTTAATAAGCCCGAATATCTCAGAGGATTGAGATACGGCGTATTTGCGCTGACTATATTAGGCGTATTTATCCTTCAGACGATTGTTTTTTCCTTTATTAAATTTCAAAAGGCGGACAGGTTCTTCTTTTTCGGAAGTGTCATTCTCCTTTTCAGCTATCTTTTATATGAATACTCGAGCATCTACCTCTACATATTTTTAGTTCTGCTTTTTGCCTTAGCGGTAAAGTTCTATCTCTTTGACGACGACTTCAATCCTGAAATCCCAAAGGGTTTATCGAAGGGCTTTATTATCGGTCTTGCCATATTCTTTATTGTATTTGTCGGCGGGCTGTCGGTATTAAGGCATGTAATTTATAAGAGCAACTGCTTCGATTTCGGCATCTTTGCTCAGATGTATCACAATATGAAAACCACAGGACTGCCTGATACTACCTGTGAAAGATATATGCAGCTGTCGCATTTTAAGGTGCATATCTCCCCCATATATTATCTTTTGCTGCCGATTTATTATATCTTCCCCTTTGCGGAAACCTTGCTGATTGCCCAGGCTGTGCTGATAATCAGCGGTCTGATTCCCCTTGTGCTGCTGTGCAGGCATTATAAGCTTTCAAACACTGTCACGGTGCTTGTTTCTGCGTGCTATACCTTTTACCCTGCCTTTATGGGCGGTGCATTCTTTGACTTCCATGAGAACAAATTCCTGCCCCCCTTGATTCTGTTCTTGATGTACTTTATTGAAAAGAACAAGTTATGGGGCATAATAACATTCTCGTTGCTTACCCTTGCCGTTAAAGAAGACGCTCCGATGTATGTGGCCTTTATCGCTCTTTATATGATTATTGAGAAAAAGAAATATATAAGCGGCACAGTAATTTTTGCCGCTTCGGTCGCTTACTTCGCATTCGCAGTCTATTATCTGCAAAACTTCGGCGACGGCGCTATGACGGACAGGTATGATAATTATGTGATTGAGGGCTCAGGCATTGTCGGGCTGATAAAGGCAGCTGTTACAAACCCAGCCTTCTTACTGGCCGAGGCTTTTACTGAGGACAAACTGGTATTCATGATTCAAATGCTTGCGCCTTTGGCCTTTATTCCGTTTATCACGAGGAAATTCTCGCTCTATATCCTGCTCGGCCCCTTCCTTATTATGAATCTGCTTGCCGGATACTGGCCGCAGTCTTCTATCAGTCATCAGTATGTTTACGGCTCCGGCTGCCTGTTGTTCTATATCTTCATTGTCTCCCTGTCACACTATAAGCCAAAAACACGAACCTCTGTGGCAGTAATATGTGCCGTGTCCTCCCTGATTCTCTTCTCTGGCACTAAGGCGGTTAAGGTAAACTACATTTTTGAGTATGCTGAAAATAAGGAAACGCATGCTGTTATAGATGAATGCCTTGACATTATCCCGGAGGACGCAAGCATAACAGCCAGCGGCTATCTCGTTCCGCATCTGTATAAAAGAGAGAATATCTATCAGTTTGCCTATACACCGGAGTTTTTGGAAAAGCTCTATAAAGACGGCGAGGACTTTGTAATCGACGACAAATCGCTTATCGGCGGCAGCCCGGACCAGGAATTTATCGAGGCAAAGGACAAATACCTCGATACGGAGTATACTGTGCTTCTGCTTAATACAAATATCGGCCGCAGATGCTTCCTTATACTTGAGGAATCCGGCTATGAAACCGTGTTCTATCGGCAGGATATTATCGTGCTGCTGAAAAATCCCTATTATTCGGTCAATAATTAAACGTATAATATAGTATAAAATCCCCCGATTCTTAGGGGGATTATTTTTAACTTAAAAACGGCGAATAAGCTTTCGCCTACAGAAACAGTCTGAAAGAGATAAGCATATTCGCCAGAGAGGTAAAGAGTTTGAACAAGAAGTGAGAGCAACCTATCGATTTAAACATTCTTTCATGTAACAAGAAGAACATGCTTTTTGTGCTTATTTGGGTTATTGTTTCTTATTAGAAGTAAGACCTCACAAAAAATTTGAAAAAACCTTACAAACAAAATCACGTTTTCGTTAGGAATATAAACTTGTTTCTTGCCTGAAATCAGCAAGAAACAACAAAAAACAACGAGTGAGAAAAGCCATGAGCTTATCTTATTCGCTGTTATTAATTAAGCATCAATCAAAGCAGATGCTAATCGTATAAAATCATCTGACGTTATTTAATTGATAAATACAGGTTCTTTATTTCTTCGCTCGGCTCGATGCCAAGCTCGGTTTCGAGGATTGACTTATATTTATAATAATGCCTTGCAGCTTTATTCTTTCTGCCGGTTTGTTTATATATTTCAAGAAGGTAATTTGTAAAAATCTCTTCATAGGGATTCATATAGAATATCTTCAGCAGAGCCTCTTCGGCTTTATAGTATTCCCCAAACTCAAGATATCTTCTGACTAAAAGCCCCATAGCCTTTTCAAACTGTATCAAATAGTTTTCCTTTGCAACGGCTGCCCAGGGCCAATCACTGCCGTAAAAATACTCGCACTCATAAATGTTGCTGATTTGTTCAATATCTTCATTATTATAGTGTTTACCGCTTATCTTACAGATACATTCGTCAAATTTTATCGCATCCCAATAAACATTTCCGAGAAGCATCTGATAGTCTTTTGTTATGTAAATCTGATCTTTTGAAACTCCGTATTCCTTTAAGGTCTTACGGATGTAATAAACTGTGCTGTAAAGCTGATGCAACGCCTTATCAAGACTCACATTTTCAAAAACATTGTCGATAATCAAATCCTTATCGATATGACCGCCGCTGTTATGCAGCAAAAATGCAAAGAGCTCCTTAGTTTTTTTTTGATCTCCATTTAATAGCCGGCATGCCTTCAAAGCCGATTTCAAAGCCGCCAAAGCTTTTTATTATCAGCCTACTTACTTTTTCGGCTGGCTTTCTTAACAGTCTTGCTCTGTTTATCGTTTTTTCAAGCCTCTCCTTGCTTACGGGCTTAAGCAGATAATCAAGAGCGCCGATTTCAAAAGCCTCTGCGCCAAACGAATTGGAGTCCGTAATGAAAACGATATTTGTATCCGGGCACTTGTCACGGATCTGTCTTGCCGCTTCAATGCCGTCCATGACAGGCATACAAATATCAAGAAAAACAATTTCAGGCTTACTAAGCGTAGCTTGAATGATGCCTTCGATAGGATTGCGGTATGCTCCTGATACTACAACACCGATTTCATTCAAAGAACGCTCCAATTCAGCTATTGTGTTTTCCTGAAAATCTATTAACATCGCTAACATTACTAATCCGGCTAATAATATAGAAGCGTACCCTCTAAATTAAAACATTATAAATACATTAGCAGTACCTTCTATATTATTCTCTCCCTTTAATAATTTTGCTATGTTTTATTTTTTACTGCAATAATATATCACAAACTTCTCACAAAAAAATCACAAAATTGAGCTTTATCGGAAAAATTTGAGAACAAAATGTATAAATCATGTTTACTTTTTTTATTTTTTCAAAATAATACCTTACTGAGCATACTTCAGCAAGGCAAAAATGGAAACTATTTGCATTTGAATTGCAATATGAGTCTCAGAAATATCAGTCAACCGTGCCGCCTCCTACTACAGTGTCACCGTCATAGAGGACTAAGGCCTGACCCTTTGCGATTGCCCGCTGAGGCTCGTCAAAGACTACATGCAGCTTGTCCTCACCTATCTGCTCGGCATAGCAATACTGCTCCGGGTGCTTGTAGCGGATCTTCGCCGTCAGGCGCACTCTGCCAGTAAGCTTATCGGTGGCGATGAGGTTTATATCCGAGGCCGTCAGTTCCCTGTGGAAAAGTCCGCTGTTCTCACAAAGCTTAACGGTATTCGTTTCTACATCCTTTTCGCAGACATACATAGGCCTTTGCAGAGCGAGGCCAAGGCCCTTGCGCTGGCCGATTGTATATCTGATAATGCCCTGATGCTCACCTAAAATATTGCCGTTCTCGCCAATGAAATATCCCTTGGGGCTTTTAATACCCGTGTAGCTCTCAATAAATGAGGCATAGTCGGAGTCAGGTACAAAGCAGATATCCTGACTGTCACGCTTCCTTGCGTTAATAAAGCCGTTTTCCTCGGCAATCTTTCTTACCTGTTCTTTTGTCAGCTCACCTAACGGAAATTCGGTTCTCGCAAGCTGTTCCTGTGTCATGGCATAGAGCACATAGCTCTGCTCCTTTGCCTTATCGAAGGCCTTTTTAAGAAGATAGCGCTTTGAGCCGCTGTCATACTCGATTCGGGCATAATGACCCGTGGCTAAGACGTCGTAGCCGATTTCCATGGTCCTATGTATTAATTTTTGAAACTTAATGAACCTGTTGCAGTCAATGCAAGGGTTCGGCGTTGCGCCGTTTAAGTATGCGTCGACAAATCTCTTTATAACCGTATACCTGAACTCATCGGAAAAGTTGAAAACATAATGGGGCATACCCAATGTGTAGGCAACCTGCTTTGCGTCCTGAACATCGTCAAAGGAGCAGCAGGTTCTTTCATTGCAGCGGTTAATATCGTCATCGGTAAAGAGCTTCAATGTGGCGCCGATGCACTGATAGCCCTTGTTTTTCATCAATAACGCAGCAACGGAGCTGTCAACTCCGCCGCTCATTGCTATTACCGCCTTCTTAGCGGCATTATTTGTATCAACCAAGCTCAATCATCCTGTCTATGCACTTACGGGCATCACGAATTACATCTTCCGAGAGCGTAATTACCTCTCCGCCTGTTCCTTCAAGACAATTCAGAACGTCTATAAGGGTCGTTGCCTTCATATTCGGGCAAAGGATTTTTTTTGAAAGGTAGTAGAATCTCTTATCGGGACACTCGTACTGAAGATGCTCTGTTATGCTCATCTCAGTACCGATAATGAACTCCTTAGCATCGGACTTCTTTGCATATTCCATTATTCCCGATGTGGAGCCGACATAGTCAGCCATAGCCACGACCTCGGGAACACATTCCGGGTGGACAAGCAGAAGTGCGTCCGGGTGGGCTGCCTTTGCTATTTCAACATCCTGCTTTGTGACTGCGGCGTGTACCGGGCAGCCGCCCTGAAGCAGCTTTATCTCCTTTTCGGGTACCTGAGCCGCCACATACTGACCGAGATTGCAGTCGGGCAGGAACAATATTTTATTATTTTCTATCTTCTTGACAATCTTTACTGCCGAGGAGGAAGTTACGCATACATCGCAAATCGTTTTAAGCTCCGCCGTGGTGTTGATGTAGGCGACCACCGTATAATCCGGCAGGCTCTTTTTAACGGAGGCAATAAGCTCCTTATCCATCTGCTCCGCCATGGGGCAGCCGGCAATGGGGTTTGCAAGATATACGGTCTTTTCGGGCGAGAGAATCTTAACGGTTTCAGCCATAAATCTGACGCCGCACATCATAACCTTTGAATTCGTGGCCTTGCTGGCGGCAACACTCAGCTGAAAGGAGTCTCCGGTAAAATCAGCAACCTCTATAATCTCCCTTGCCTGATAGCTGTGGGCAAGGATAAGGACATCCTTTTCCTTTTTCAAAGACATAATTCTATCCTGTATATTCTTAATCATCTCGTGCCTCCGAATGATTTATTAGTTGTTACAGCTTATAAATATGATATAACAATAATGTCGAAAAAGCAATAATTCCAAAGCAACACAACGTCTTTTAAAAGATATTATTAGCCCATGTGTTTGCTTAATACATAACGTTTAGCAAAGTGTACAATAACCTTCGCAGAATTAAATAGCATTTGCCAAATTTGTTCAATTCGGTTGACACGCTTAACTCGGTATTATACTATCTTTATGAATATTCAATCGTAGAGTTTACCGATAAAAATATGAGAGGAGCATTCCATGATAACACCTATTAAGCTTGAAACACACCTTAACAGGTTTTGCACATTTTATGAGCTTACGGACAAGGCTATTCCTCAAGCACTTTTTGAGGCAAAGGCCGAAAAGCCGGACCTGAGCGGCATTAACTACCCGCTTCCCGCAAGAAAAGACGACTATACCTGCTATGCAAAGGGCAAAGACGGAGTTTTGTGGCTCGGCGCA
>JAAYOZ010000170.1 GCA_012520115.1 Clostridiales bacterium
AAGGCCTTAAGAGATGAATACCCGGTTTTCAGATATAACTCCTTCTGTGCCGAAGCGACAGAGGGGCAGATTCGCCTTTCCTTTGACTTCGAGATAGAGGGGCTTTGCCGTTTTACCCCCGAAACCCTTATTAAGACCGAAAACCTTAATATCCTCAACGACCCGACGGGAAAAACGGCAAGGAAGACCGCCTTTTTTATAGGCTTAATTGAGCTTGTCAGCTACTATAAGGCGGTTTTAAGCCCGAAGGTAGTAATCGCCTGCGGCAGGATGAGTAAAGAGGACGAGGACTTTTTTAAAAAGCTCTACTTCGGCGGTCTGTCCGAGTTCTTTTATATAAACAATGTGGATTTGAGTGAAGATGAGCTGCTGCGATTTGAATATGAGGACGGCGCAGAGGACTTCGGGGCGGCAGACGAGGACTTTGTTTGCGCCGATATAAACCTCATCCCCGTGGGCGGGGGCAAGGACTCTGCGGTGACCGCTAACCTTTTAAGGCATTTTAAAGATAAGAATATGTTCTTTACGGTAAACGACCAGAAGGCGAGGACGGACACGGTTCTTGCAGCGGGCTATACTGAGGACAGAATCGTGCGAGCCTACCGCAAAATTGACCCGCAGCTTTTAGAGCTGAACGCACAGGGCTTTTTAAACGGTCACACTCCCTTTTCCGCCGTGGTCGCCTTTTTGTCATACTACTGCGCTTATTTAGTCGGGGCAAATCACATCGTCCTCTCGAATGAAGCCAGCGCAAACGCCCCGAATATAGAGGGCAGCACGGTAAATCATCAGTACTCAAAGTCCTATGAATTTGAGCGTGATTTCCGTGAGTTTACAAAGCGGAATTTAGTCGGTGAGATTAAGTATTTCAGTATGCTAAGACCCTTTAATGAGCTTCAGATTGCAAAGGAATTTGCTGACCTGCCCCGGTTCCACGGCATTTTCAGGAGCTGCAACAGGGGCAGCAAGCAGAATATCTGGTGCGGCGAGTGCGCCAAGTGTCTGTTTGTGTATTCGATTCTCTCACCCTTCCTTGATAATGAGCGGCTAACAGAGATTTTCGGCTCCGACCTCTTTACCAAGGAGCATTTAGGAAACGAGCTTGACGGGCTTAACGGCGTTATAAAGCTCAAGCCCTTTGAGTGCGTCGGCACCGTAGAGGAGGTCGCCGCCGCCTTGAATGAGACCGTTCGCATATATGAGCAGCAGGGCAAGGCACTTCCCGCCCTTTTAAGACGGCACAAGGAGAGCTTCAGCGCAAATCCGCCGTACGAAGTACCCGATATAAAACAAGTGCTTTCATACTATAACAGCGAACACAGCATACCCGAAAAATTTATGAACACCGTAAGGGAGATGTATACCTTTGTCCAGGACAAGTGACAGGTTTAAAGCATATTTTGAGAATAAAAAGATTCTGATTCTCGGCTTCGGCAAGGAGGGCAGGTCAAGCTATGAGTTTATAAGAAAAATCCTGCCCGAAAAGCCTCTTGCAATAGCCGACATGAAGGACATAGAGCTTAAAGACGACAAAGTAAGGCTTATCACGGGCGAGGATTATCTTTCGCATCTCTCTGAGTTTGACCTTGTGCTTAAAAGCCCCGGTATACCCTTTAAGGGTGTGAAAATCCCCGAGGGCGTGGAAATCACCTGCCAGACCGATTTGTTTTTAAGGTTCTCGGACTTTACCGCAATCGGCATCACAGGCACAAAGGGCAAGACCACCACCTCCACGCTTATTTATTCGATGCTGAGAGAAGCGGGCTTTGACGCCTGCCTTATAGGCAATATCGGCGTGCCCGTCTTTGAGGACATCGACATGGCTCAGTCCGCCGTGGCGGTCATCGAGCTTTCCTCCCACCAGCTTCAGTTTACAAGGACGTCGCCCCATATCGCCGTGCTGACTAATATCTACGAGGAGCATCTTGACCACTATGACGGCGGCTTTGCGGGCTATGTGAGCGCAAAGCTGAATATCGTGCGCCACCAGACTGAAAACGACTGCTTCATATATAACGGCGAGCAGGATTTGAACGAATATATTGATATGAGTGATGTAAAGTCAAGGAAAATCCCCGTAAAGAGCCTTTCAGACGAGGAGTTTCTTAACAATCTCACAAAGGGCAACCCCCATTTAAAGGGCAGGCATAATCTGCACGACGTGCTGTTTGCCGCAAATGCTGTGCGCTGCCTCGGTGTCAGTGACGAGGCAATAAAGCGGGCTGTGGATAACTTTCAGGGCATTGAGCACAGAATGGAGTTTGTCGGCAGCTTTGACGGCGTGGACTATTATAACGACTGCATTGCCACAATTCCGAAGGCGGTTTTAAGCGCAGTGGAGGCACTGGATGTGGGCAGCCTGATTATAGGCGGCCTTGACAGGGGACTCGACTATACGGAATTTGCGAAGGCTTTAGCAGAAAGCAGTATAGATAACCTTATCTGCCTGCCCGACACGGGCTATACCATAGGCAGGCTTGTTGACAGCTTAGGCGCAAAAACCCGCATAATCTACGCTAAAGACATGGAGGACGCAGTAAGACAGGCGAAATTGTACACCCCGAAGGGCAAGGCGTGCCTTTTGTCCCCCGCCGCCGCAAGCTATAATCTGTACAAGGGCTTTGAGGAAAAGGGCAGGCATTATAAAAAGCTCGTGATGGAAATCTGCGGCCTCGGCGCATAAACAGTTTGCACGAAGGATAAATAATTACCCCCGGAAAGGACAGTTATTATAAGCTGTCATCTCCGGGGGTAAATTTATATGAATGAAAGAAAAAACATATCCCGCTATTATGATATTGTACCGCTTCTCTGGTACAAGACAAACTTACGTGAATGCCGCTGCCATACAATGTTTTCAGTCAGCACTGCTTCATACCCCTTAGGGATAAACTCAGTGTCGGGAACAAGCATAAATTCATAATCACGGTTATTGATGCTGTCCCGATAATAACTGGCCATCTCCTTGCCTCTGGCATTTAAGTAAATCGGATATTTCGTATCGGGAAAGCAGTCCGCATACCTGTAGAACGGGCAGCAATCGATGCCAAGGCATAATACGCTCAGCCCCTCTTCCTGCCTGTTGGTCTGTATATATTCCAGCATTTCGTCATAGGCAATCCGTGTGTTCCACTCAGCCCATTTGGAGCCGGGCTGTGCATTCTGCGTTAACAGGTACGGGAAGGTGTTGCTGAGAATCGCCGTGAACGTTATACAACCGACCGCAAACGCAAGACCCGCACGGCGCTTCACCTTTTCGGATTTCAGAGAGTCAATCAATGTTGAAAAAAACATCAGTTGAGGCACTATGAGCGCAAGATACAACGCATAATAGTATGTGATTTTTGTACCCGAGAGGAAGAGATAGGCTGTGAATATGGACATATAAAGCAGATTGTACGCAAATGTGCTTTTCGGCTTTCCCCGTTCACCTTTCACTGAATAATATGTCCCTGCAATCACCACAAAGGGCGTAAATCCCGACAGAAATGATGTTATGAACAACAGCAGTTTTTCCGACAGGCTTCTCGACGGATAGCCTGTGATGTTCAGCACAAAATACACGTTGAACATATCGTAAAGTGCGCCATGGTAAACGAAATATATGAGTACGGGCAGACCGGAGAGAATCACACCGGCGGCAATTTTGCAGGTATTCAGGATTAGTGCCCGGACGGATTTGCCCCTGAATGCCGAAACCGCCTCAAAAATCCACCAGACCGCAAACACAACAACAAGATTGTATTTTACCCAGAAAACAAGGCCGGCGAGTAAGCCTATTAAAAAATAGTTCGGCGAAATGCCCTGCTTTATCTTTCTCAAACCGCAGTAGTACACATACAAAAATACGGGCAAAAGCAGAATCTCCGCCACATCCCCGCCGTGGTTGGTATATGTGCAGCCAAAGAACTGGACGGCCGCCATAATAAGCAGGGGAGCCTGTCTTTTCCACTCGATGCCATAGATATCAAGGCACTTTTTTACCAGCCACAAAGACAGCCCCGCTAAGATTATCTCAAAGAGATAGACCCCCGTATAGGAGGCTTCTGAGATAAGCGAAGCCAGACCATAGAACAGAATCAGATATAAGCCCTTTTGTTCTACGACGTCCCGATACAGCACACCCCGCCGATAACCCGCCTGCCCACTTCAAACATGCAGGTAATATCGGGTCCGTCGTCAAAAATGTATAAGAAAGAAGTCTTTGAAAACACAGTGACAACAAGCGCTGCCGTTATGATGATGAACAGAATCCGGCTTGCCCCAAGCATTTCCGAAACCGGCGGCGAAATACGCTGCCCATTAGAATCAGTTCTTTTTTGTTTCATCTCCGCATCTCCCGCATCGCATTATTGACTGATACCTATTATAGACTTTCTCAAAAGCTAAATCAACCAAACGCCTCGAAGCACTTAAAGTAGACCCGCCGGAGAGAAAGGCAGGTCAGGGTTTTAAGGCATAACGGTGTCCTCTGCTTGAAATACCTCATTAATCGGACACTGAAAATTAGTCACATTTTTATAAACTGCAGCATCAGTATACCCGGAAAAAGCACCGGAGAGTTAACTCCCCGGCGCTTTTTATGTTGTGAATCAGCCTCTTATGTTATAGTCCTCGCAGAGCAGGTTCATGCTCTTAAGCAGCTTGTGCATATAGATGAACGGGCCAACCACTATGATTGCGCCTAATACATTCCAGAGCCAGAAGTCAGATGCGCTGAATTTGTAGGGAATGTTTCTGCGCAGCAGCTCTACTCCTATGCGCTCGGAAATCCTGTGAGACCAGATAAGCGGCGCTATGCCGAAGGTAAGCCATGAGAAGACAAAAATAAGTAAGCAATAGTGCATGGTCTTTTTGCCGTCGTATTTTGAGGCGATGATATTGATGTCAGTGCTTATGCCGGACATGACGATAATCGGGTAAATACCGAAGGTGATGATTGTGAGCAGAATCAGCTTAATAAGGCTTCTGTTTGTCTTCAGCTTGAAAGCCGGCGGATTGACTCCCTGTGCCGTGACCACACTGCCGCAGTTCGGGCATACGACAGCTTCATTTGCAAGTCCTGTGCCGCATGATGGACAAAATTTCATGTTTACACCCCTCTGAATAGTTTTATTATCGGAAAAGTCTCTGGGCACATAGGCCGCCGACCCTTCATCCTTAAGGAAAAACATAAGAATGCCTGCAATGGGGTTTACAAAAAAGAAAGTCAAAAGCTTCAGCCCGGTGCTGATTGCATCCCCGTGGTCGAGCTTTGCGAAAATCTTCCGTTTAAGAGGGATGACCCACGCCATGGGCAGAATGAGGATAACGGAAAAGAACAGGCTGACAATAATCAAAGCCCTGATAATCATTACCAGGGTGCTGTCCTCTTGCTTTATTTCCGCATTGTAGATGCCTGTGCGGCAGTTGCAGTTGGGGCAAAGTACGGCATCGCCTGAAATCTCAGCCCCGCAGCGCTTGCAAATAATCATAAAATCACCGATTATTTTTTACTCATGCCCGTCAATAAAGGTTTTTGCCGTTTATGCCGAGCCTGCTTCCATTTTAAGGACAGTATACCAGCTATATCGCAAATTGTCTACTATTTCAACAATTTTCTTCAGAAAAATTTATAAAAATATATTCATTCTGCCATGCATTATGTATAATATTGCACACTGGGAAGCTTTTGATAATTATTATAGTTAAAATGCAACAAAAAGAAAAAACAGACGCCGTAATTGCCGAAATGCAAATAAGCGTCTGTTTTCATTTGCGTTTGAATTTGCAAACGGGTTTGATTTAGTCGGCATTTTTCGATTAGCCTGCGGACTCTAATTTTGCGCTTTCGAATACTGCGGTAATCTTTTCGCTCATTTTCGAAAAGTCCCTGACGTCTGTAACGCTGTGTATCCTGAAGGCGTTCGAGTCCGTCTGGAGGACTATGTCCATGCACTTTTTGCCCTTGCCGTCGGGAGCGGTGTCGTACTTAATAAGCCAGACCGGGTATTCGAGCTTTTCGGTTAAGCTGAAGCTGTATTCGCTTGTCATGTTGTATATTCCGCCGCTCTCGGCTTTCTCCACAAGCCCGATAATCTCCTGAATAAAGGGCGGCACCGGCTCCGACTTGCTCACGGTGAAAACGGTCTTGCTCTCAAGGCTGAAAGACCCGTCGGCGTTTTGCTTCAGGTTCTCTGCGGTGAGCTTAAGTTCTGCCGTATGTGTCCTGCCCTCCTGAGTCTGCTCCCTGTCATAGCAAAGGGGCGGGTCAAGGTGCAAAAGCAGCTCCCTGTCAAAGAGCCTGTCCCGATTGAGACGCTTCAGCGTGCCTTGTTTCAAGTCATAGCTGTAAAAGACGATTCGGGTCACGGCGTTGTCGTTCTTTATCATCAGGTTTAACAGATAAATCGTCTTGCCGTCAAGAATCACAAAGCCCGAAAGCCCCACGTCGTCCGCCTTGTCGCCTTCGAATTCGGGGGTAAAGGCAGCTTCGGCCTTTTTCTTCAGCTCGTCTAAGGTTATGCCGTCCTGCCTTAATCTCTCCTCGGCGGTGATGAGCTTATTTGCCGCCTTGTCAAAGCAGTATGAGCGCATAACGCCGTCGGTGCCGTAGACAGGGTACTCGTTGTAGCTGATGACAAGCTGAATATACCTGTCGTCGCTGAAGGGATAGGTTCTTATGTCCACATAGCCCTTGCGGCTGTCCTTAATAAAGCGCTCGTAGTTCGCCTTAAAGCTGTTTTTTATGTCGGAGTTGATAAAATCTATCTGCGGGTTCTTGCCACCGGTCTTCTTCAGGCTCTTGCGGGTGGTGTCGTATGTGATTTTCGGGATTTCTGCTATGTTGCCGCTCTCATATTCCTGAACATCCATTTCGATTTTCGTATCGGAATTACCTGCCCTGTCCCCTTTGCAGGCCGAGAGGGGCAACAGACATAACAGCAGGACAAAGGCCGTAATTCTTCTCAGATGCTTCATTTTGGGTTCTCCTTTTTATGAGTCAGCGTTTTTTTGCCCCGATTGCCCTGTCGATGCGCTGTTTTGCGTAGTTTGAGAGGAATTTATAGTACGCCTTTTTCTTCTCAGACAAGGTGGGCTTTTTTCTGTCCAGCTCCTCTTTAGAGAGTGAGAAGCCGAAGGAGGGACGCCTTTCTACCCTGTCATAAAGGTCGTGAGCCGCCTTGCAAGGGATTTCGCCCTTAACTGCGAGGGCGGAGAGCATGAAAATCTGCTTGCCCTTAGGCAGCTTTACGGTCCTTGTGTGCTTCGGCACATCGATTTCATAAAGGAAGAAGTAGGCATAGCGGGCTGCCTCGTCGCCTGTAAGTGAGTGGGTGTGTGTAAAGTTCCATGCGAGGGTGTCACGCTTGATGTGCGCCGTTTCGACCACTGCGAAAAGGTCCCATGCGCCCACACGCTCGAACATATCGGCGATTTTAACTTTCTGCACCTTCTTGCCGAAGCTGAATTCGCACTCTGTATCCCCGTCTTTTGCGGCGGCGATGATACAGAGCTTTTCAGTGCCTTCCGGCAGGCTTATGGTCTCCCAGTCGCAGATAAGGGCAAAGCCGGAGGGGTCAATGGGGAAGCTCAGTCCCTTGCAGCTAATCTCCTTCGGGTAAATCTCCTTGGGCAGGAAACTGCCGCCCTTTAAGGGACCTCTGAGCCTTTCAGTGTTGCTTGAAGTTATCTTTATATTAAGCGGGAGCTTGACATGCTGAATTTCAGGCTTTTTCTCCTCGCCGAGGCTGTTAAGCTTTACAGCAAAGGTCTTGACTTCAAACCTGCCCATGTCGAAGATGAGCCTGCCGTCTTTGACTGAAGCTGTGCCGATATGCTCCTCCGAGCCGTTAATTTCCCTTGCACAAGCTATGCCTCCGGCGAGGCTCAGGCTAATATTCTTCTTGGCATAGCCT
Source organism: Clostridiales bacterium (assembly GCA_012520115.1). Lineage (GTDB taxonomy): Bacteria > Bacillota > Clostridia > Oscillospirales > Acutalibacteraceae > DTU053. The sequence goes on from JAAYOZ010000170.1 coordinate 7,899, forward strand.
GCGGTTTCGTTGAGCCTTACAACGATTTCATCGCCGTCCTCCGCCTTTTTAATGGCTCTGATTGCAACGCTGTTGTCGGAAACAGAGGCGAAGGAGAAGCTGCCGCCGAGAACGCCCTTGTGCGCCTTAGTTATAAATGCGGCGGCTGGCTGGTTGAACTCGGCTGCGCTCTGCTGCACGCCGTTCTCAAAACTGCCCTCGTGGGAGAACACCGCAAAGCCGAAGCGGTTAAGCCCCAGGTCCATAAGGTGCTGTGCGCTCTCCTCCCTGTACCTGCCCTTCGGGGTGTGTACCACCGTCAGGCGAAGTGTCTTGTTGTCGGGCTTATCCCAGCCGGTCCTCGAGTCGCTGAAAACAGCCGTGCCGTACCTGCCGCTCTTTGCCTCCTGATGCGCCCACATCTGAGCGGGGAATTCGTAGAGCTTCGGCCTTGAAACGCCCCTTTCAATGCTGCCGAGTCCCAAATCAAAGCGGGCTTTCTCATTTTCGGCAGTGAGGGGGAATACGACTTTAAGCATGCTCTGAGTGCAGCGCCAGTCTACCTCGTTATAAAACTCCACTCTGTCGGAGCCTTTAAAAAGCGAAATAATCTGCGTGTAATAGCTCTTGGTGGTCTTTCTATTGATTTTCAAAGCGACCCTCGCACAGCCGTTCTCTATAATCTCAAACTTCGGGTGCGCCGCAAATTCACGGGGCGGCTGCATCGCTTCCTTGTAATTCATCTCCCATGCGGGCCATGAAATGCTGCCCGTGTAGTCGAACTCCGCCATTCTGATGGGGGCTTTCAAAAGCTCTGCGCCCGCCTGCTTGTCAAAGATTGACGCAACATCGCCGGCCTCGTTGAGCCTTACAACGTACTTCTCGTTTTCGAGCCTCTCCTCGCTGACAAAAAGGTCGGACTTTATTTCGCAGGGTGTATCGGAGGGGCGGATGTCATAGGCCTTTAAGCCGACTGAGGGGAGAGAGGCCACAAAGGAAATGTCGGCAGTCCCGTTTTCTCTCTTGTTTATCTGAGCGGGAGCCTCATTGCCCTTACTGTCGAACACACGGATATGCTTAACGTTTTCGGGCAGGGGCATAGTCAGGTTTACGCAGAAGGGTCTTTCGCCCTCGCACTGATTGGGGTTCGCAACAATCACCGCCGTGCCCTTGCAGAAGGAGGTATCAAGCTGAGAAGCAAGAGAGGATACTGCGCTCTCATACTCATTTGAAAGCTCGTTTAAGGACAGGACATAGTCGTTCCAGTTTCTTTTATAGCACTCATTTAGTGAAGTACCCGTAATATCGTCGTGGAACTGATGGGCTATAAGCCTTTTCCAGCCTCTTTCGAGCTTTACTGACGGGTACTGTCTGCCGAACAGGCTTGTTGCAGCCGAGGAATAACGCTCCGCCGCATCCGCAAGCTGCTCGCCTCGTCTGTTCCAGCGTTTGCCTATGGCACGAGAGGTATAGGAGCCTACGCCGTGGTCGGTGGACACAAGCTCGTTGTTCCAGACGGGCAGGCTTTCTTTTTGGCTGTCTGACAGAAGCTCGTCCATGTCACGGAAAGCCTGGTCTGCGGGAGCGGACAGGACATCGATTTTCGATTTATCGTTCTTAGCTGATTCCCTGCAAACCGCCTTGACGGAAAACTCCAGCGGTGCGCCGCCTCTGTCGCCCACGCCGTGGAAGATGTATGTGAAGGGCAGGTTATATTTGCGAAGGTTCTCTTTCAGCTTAATCAGCGCCTTGTAGTTGTATCTGACGGTCTTAAAGGCAGCGGTGTATCCCATTGCGTCAAGGGAGGCATAGATATAGTTGCCGTCGACGCCGTACCACTTGCCCAGGTCAAAGGGTATGCCGTATGCACTGCTCCAGACCAGCTTCTGCGTGGTAAAGCCCATTAAGCCCGCATGTCTTGCAATAGAGGGCAGGGCATAGCCGAAGCCGAAGCAGTCCGGCAGGTAGATATCACAGCTTTTCTTGCCGAAGGTTTTTTCGAAATACCTGTTGCCGAAAAGTATGTTCCTGAACAGTGCCTCAGGCGAGGGGATGTTCACATCGCCGTTTTCATAAGCAGAGCCTGTCACGTGCCAGCGGTTCTGCTTTACATACTCCTTGACCTTCTCAAAATCCTTCGGATAGTACTCCTCCATCAGCTCGTAGCGGTAGCTGCCTTCAAAGCTGAATTTATAGTCCGGGTACTTTTCAAAGAGTCTGAAATTATCATGCATGGTTTTCGGGATGTACTCATTAATGGTCGTTTCAAGGGTCCAGTTCCAAGAGGTATCAAGATGGGCGGTTGCCACCGTGTATATTCGTGGCTTTATGTGGTTTGCCTGTTTCATGCTGCACCTCCGAGATAATTTTCCTTTTTATTATAATGGAACACTCCGGCAAAATCAAACATTTTGCCTTGAGAATGGGGGAAGAAATTGGTATAATGAAAAAAAACGAAAACGAGGTGCGGTATGGGACTCAAAAGCATCGACAAAAGGGAAGAAAAAAAGGTCGGAGGGCTTAAAAGCATAGACAAAGCCGCCGCAGAGAAGGGCAAGGGAATCACTACTCTGTGGCAGTTTGTAAAATTTATTTTTGTTAGCCTGCTTGCATTTATAGTGCAGTTCGGAACCTTGAACCTTCTCTACCTGCTGCCGCAGATTAAGGCGCTGTTTGATACGCCCTTTTCATGGTTTGTCTTTAACAGTCCGGTAGAGTCAAACGGTCTGGGCTATTTTATAGCCTTTAATGTGTCGAACATCTTGGCGCAGATTGTGGCCTTTTTCGTAAACAGGGAAAAGACCTTTAATTCCTCGGCAAACATCGCCGTAACATTGCCAATATACATAGCCTTTACGATTTTTCTTGTCTGCTTTTCCGCCTGGCTGTCGCCGACGTTGCAGGGCAAGCTGCTCGCCTTGGGAGTTGACGGACAGTTGTCTGCCAATATCTCGGCGATGACCTGCTCCTGCGTTCAGTTCTTCGCCTACTTCCCCTTTAACAAGATACTTTTCAGAAAGCCGAAGGCTGAAAACTAAGATAAAGAAACGGTAAGAAACAGAAAACCCTGCAAGCAGACTTGCAGGGTTTGTTATTTGTTGATTTCAGTCAAGCTCCGAGAGGTCTGCTATAAACAGCTTATGAGTGTCGGGGTGTAAGCCGTTATTCTCTTTTATGGCTATGGAGCTGTCCTGAACGATTACGAAGCGGTTGCCTTCGGCAGGCACTGCCCAACCCTTTAATTTTTCGGGGAGCCTTACAACTGATTTGAGCTTTTCTCCCTCAAGCTTATTAATGCTCTGTGTGAGCCTTGTGACAATGTAAACATAGCTTCCGCAGACTTCTTCGGGGAAAAGGTCAATTTCGGGGTCGTATTCTTCGTTCCAGACAAGGTATTCCTTTGTTTCGGGGTCGATTACGCAGTAGATTAATTCGTTCGTCTGATAATTTTCTTTGAACGCTTCTGTGGAATAGATAAGCCCGCCCGCATATACGGCGTTGTCTATTCTTGCTCCCCTCGGCTCAATGGCAGTGATTTTGTTCGTTTCCGTATCATACAGAAAGTAATACTGCTTGTCGTTAAATAAACTCTGCCACAGAAGATGCCCGTCGTTAAGAGATATTGCGTAAAGGGAGCTGACTCCGTCGTACAGGCTCTGAAGCTCCACCCTGGCACCTGTTTTGCAGTCGTACTTTATGACCTTTCTGATGTTCGGGGCTTCCGTGCCATGCTCCGCTTCGAGCCAGTAAATGCTGTCGCCGACAAGATAGGGGCGAAGCCAGTAGAAGAATTCTGCCTCATCCGGGAGAATTTCCTTGGTGCCGCCGTTTACAAGGTCCATAAGATACAGCTTATCCGTACTGTTTGGGGTGGATACCGTCCAGACAAGCCACCTGTCATTTGCGCTGACAAACAGGATTAAATGCTTATCGGGGACCTTGGTAATGACCTCGGTTTTATTGGTTTTTATATCGTACATTAAAAGCAGGTTGTTGGGGGGTACAATATCGGGATGATATTGGTAAGTCGTGGAGGTGAAAAACAGCTTGTCGCCGTATAAGCACGGATTCGTCACCGTATGGTACGGCACTTCTATTTCGGTTATGTAGTCTTCGATGTTGATTTTCTGTTCTTCCTGAGCCGCAGTTGTGTTCTCCGTCACGGTACTCTCCGCAGCAGAGGTTTCATCGGGAGCGGCGCCGCCCCTTTTGCATGAAGCAAAGGAGAAAAGCAGAGAGAGTACAATTATGACTGCCGTGATTCTGAGTGATTTCATTTGCCGGCCCCTTTCGTTTGTAATGGGCGTTAATGTTTTAAAGCATTGTACTCTTAAAGTATATTTCAGTCAAGCAAAGGGGCTTATTTTGCCAGCTTTCCGAGGTCAAAAATATAGAGCTTTTTGTCACTGTTCAGATATTCCTCTGTTTCTTCATAGCCGGAGGGGACTTCTTCATAGCAGATAAAGCAGTCCGGCTGAGAAGCGAAAACCGCACGGTCGTTGAGGTAGTCAGGCAGGGTGCCCAAAAGCTTTATCTCGCCGTCTTTTATCTGATGGACAGGAAGCAGACCGGGGGTGCTGACAATAAAGCTGCCGGAGACCAGCCTTACGTCCCCTTCAATGCAAAGGCTGCTTGTATCCACATCCTGACCGGTCACTGTATTTATTATTCGGGTCGTGCCGAAAATATCATCGAAGCCGTCAAATTCCGTGGCGAAAATAAAGCCCTTGGCATACTGGACATTGCCCCCGACTTCCCCTTTCGCCTTATAGGAGGCAGTCTTGCCCGTCTTTGTATTGAAAAGGAAGTAGTAGTAAGAGCTGCCGACTTTGTCCGCCCATACAACGAAGCCTTCGTTTGCGAAAACCCTGTCGTTATGCATGGAGACCTGATTCAGCTTTTGCAGCTCGATTCGGTCATTTGTTTTGCAGTTGTAGCAGACTATCATGTTCTCCGTTTTGCCGTCGGATGTCTTGTTTTCCTCCAGCCAGTAAACACAGTCGTCCATCAGGACAGGCGCAAGTCCGAATGTGAATTCCTTATCGTTCAAAATCATCTTTACGCTGCCGTCCTTGAGGTCCATTAAATACATATCCGCATATAAGGCCGGTCTTTCAAAAGCCATCCAGACAATATAGTTTTCGTTAGCCGATATATCACTTATATTGCACCGCTCGCCGGGTATTTCATAGAGGGTTTCTATTACCTTTGCTTTAAGGTCACATTTTATAAGCTTATTAGTGGCAGGGTCAGCAGAGCCCTTTTCCGCTGCGCTGAAATACAGGAAATCGCCGTATTTAAAGGGGGATGCGACAATTGCAAAGGGCATTTTTACCTCCTTTTTATACCGCTCGAAATTCACACGCTGCTTGATGTTCACCGTCTGCTCGGTACTGCCGGCGTCTGAATTTGAGGAGTCGGTATTGCCGCTTTTGCACGAAGTGAAGAGTGTAAGCATCAGTGACAGCAGAAGCAAAAGAGATGTAATTTCCCGAAATCGCATCATTATCCCCCTTAAAAACAGGACAAAATTAGTATAATTTACCACCATTGTGTATTATAGGTACTTTGAGCAGAAGAGTAAAGTATTGTAACACGACTGTAAATCAAAATTACACAATTGTAATAGAAGTGAAAGGATTTCTTAACTTTTAACGAAGGCTGACAAAACGAAAACCGCACAATCCACGGCGGGATAGTGTAAGCCGCCAGACGTTAAGAGGCGGGCGCACCGAAGGTCGACGGCGAAAACCTCCTGAAGGTCGATGGCACGGGGCGGTGTCGGGTCGTGTCTGATGGTGCTGTGTTCGGGCGAGACGGTCAGAAGGAGCGGACGTGACCACAGATGAAAGTCCCCCCGCAGAGACAACAGTTACTGATTCAGCATCGCTCCACCCCCCCCATCGCCCAAGAGCCGACCCCCACCGCCGCCGGGTTAGCTAATGCTGACTGCCGGGCGGGGGCGGCAGGCGGGAACGGGGAAGGGGTGACCGTGTTCTTTGGCAGCGGGGTGAGGGGCGTTTCTTTGGTTCGGCAGGGCGGGGAGCGGCGTTGGCAGTTGATTCAGGTTGCAGAGCGGCGGGGCGAGTTTTGTCTTGCTGTAATTACGGGTGGGAGTGTTAGTCGACGGCACGGGGCGGTGTCGGGTCGTGTCTGATGGTGCTGTGTTCAGGCGAGGCGGTCAGAAGGAGCGGACGTGACCGCAGGCGAGCGTCGGGCGTGGGGCATGGTTGTAAGTTATGAGACATCGGGGCGGGGGATTGCAGCCCAAAAAAAGTATTGGTGTGAGCGCCGTTCGGGCATAATAAACCCCTGCGGGGGGCCGCAGGGGTGCTTGTTTTATTATGTATTGCCCCGGCTTTCGCCGCAGCGTTGCTTTTGCTTTATATCAGCTCAGGCTCCAGCTGGCCGTAGCCGCCGTCCTTTCTGACATACACTACCGAAATCTTATTCGTTTCGGCGTTCAGGAACATATAGAACTGGTGGCCGAGCATATTCATCTGCAGGATTGCTTCGTCTACGCTCTGGGGCTTTAAAGGCACGGTCTTTGTGCGGATGATGTTGAAATCCAGCTCCTCGTCAAAGAACCCTGCTCCGTTCAGCTCCTCAAGGCCTGCGTTCTTGAACTTCTTTTCAAGCTTTGTTTTGTTTTTTCTGATTTGACGTATCAGAACATCAACGCAGCGGTCAAGAGCGTCAACCATGTTCTCTGCCTTTTCCTCAGCTCTGAAAAGCATGCCGTCCTTGTTGAGGGTAATCTCAACGGTCTGGACATTCTTCTCAACGGTGACAGTAATTTTGGCTGTCACGTCCTCCCCGAAGAACCGCTCTACCTTCTTGAGCTTCTTTTCGGCTCTTTCCTTGAAGGACTGCCGAGGTGTGCACTTTCGACCTATAATGGTAATGTTCATAAATACATCCCCCTTCAAACATTGACGGTAAAAAAACCACGGAAGACCGCACTGAGAGTTTTGCCCCATCAGCACCGCCTTCCGCCATAGATTTTTATTATCGTCTTGAGTTTAGTATACCACCGAAATGCTCTGTTGTAAACAAAATTGTGTTAAACTTTACTGAAATTTAATAATTAAAATGAGCATTTCGGACAGTTTTTTTGCGTCGGAAGGCAAAAAACAAAACCGTCTTTTTCAGACGGTTTTATTTGTTTTTAAGCTTTATTCAGATAGGCGATTATGTCGCCTATTGTCGAAATTCTTGCGATTTCCCTGTCCGAAATGCTCGCATTAAACTCATCCTCGATAGCGACCGCAATGTTTACAAGGTCGAGGGAGCTCAAACCTAAGTCGCTGCGAAGATTCGTGTCTTCGTTCAGTTCGGCGGGGTCCACTTTGACAAATTCGCAAATAATCTCTTTAATTTTGTCTGTCATATTTTTCTCTCCTATTTATCACTTCGAGCTTACAAGCTGGTATTTTTCGATTGCCTTCTGACGGATAATCTTCTTGGTGGAGGTCTTTTCAAAGTCCTCGGTGATAACCGTCACGTCTCTTATCATCTTGTAGCCCGGCAGCTTCTTGTTTACCTTGTTTATGTCGGCCGAGGCCATTTCCCAGATTTCCGAGAGGGACATCTCCGGGAAGTCGCTTGTGTCGATAAAGGCAATGGCTGCGATTATCTGCTGTGCCGTGCCCAGAATCTCCTTCTGCGCCTCAAGCACGACGATTTCACGGATGTATGTAATCTCGTCCTTAACAAGGTTTTCGATTTCCTCCGGGTGGACGTTCTTGCCGTTATTCAGGATTATGAGGCTCTTCTTTCTGCCGACGAGACACAGGTGACCGTGCTGGTCTATCCTGCCGTAGTCGCCTGTCTTGAACCAGCCGTCCTCAAAGGAATCCTTTGTGGCCTGTTCGTCCTTGTAATAGCCCTTTGTTATGCTATCGCCCCTCAGCCAGACCTCGCCTATGCCGTCTGCGTCAGGCTCATAGAGCATGTACTGAGTCGTATGGAAGGGTATGCCCGTGGATTCGGGATATGTGCCGCCGTCAAGGTTCAGCGAAGCAATCGGCGCAGCTTCCGTAAGGCCGTAGCCCACATAGATTCTGAAGCCGAAGTCACCGAGGCCCTTGAGGAATTTCGGATTGCAGGGGGCGCCGCCGCTTATCATAAGCGAAAGGTTGCCGCCGAATTTCTGGCGTATGGAGGCGAATATCTCCGCACGCTTATCAATTCCCTGATTTAAAAGACTGTTGCTGTATTCAACGGCCTGCCTGAGTTTCTCTGCCTGTCCCGTTTTCTCGGCCTCCGCCCAGATTGAATTGTAGAAGGTCTCTACGAATATGGGCACAAGCATTACCATGTGGGGCTTGAAAAGCTGGAAGTTGGCCATGAGATTTTTCAGGCTGTCGTTAATGCAGATTTTGACACCGATATAAATGAGGGGCAGAACATTGCAGTTCAGCTCATAAATATGGTTCATGGGCAAAATGGAGAAGGTGGATTCCCTGAACACCACGTTCTGGACCATACCCTCGATATTGTTTGTCATATTGCGGTGGGTCAGCATAACGCCCTTGTTTGCTCCCGTTGTTCCGGAGGTGAAGAAGATTGCGACCAGATCATCGGGGCTTATTTCTTTATCGAGGTATCTCCTGTCGCCGGCATTCAGAAGGGCTTCGCCCTTTGCGATAAGCTCGTCGATTCCTATAAAGCCTTCCTCGCTGCCCGGTGTCAGAAGGAACTGATAGCGCAGGCTGTCACTCTGCTCTTTGTGCAGCTTAACGGCGTTTACATAAGTCGAGCTTGCGAAAACCGCCTCAACATCGCCCTTTGTGATAAGCTTGCAAAGCTCCTTGTCGGTCAGCTCCTTGTCAAGGGGGACAGCGGTGCCGACGCCGCATACGATTGAAAGGAAGGCAAGAATCCATGGATATGAGTTTTCGCCGATAATCGCAATGTTCTTGCCGTCGAGCCCTAAGTCAATAAGGGCGGTGCCGATTGCCTCAACGGTATGCCTTAATTCGTTTGCGCTGTGCTCTACAACAGAGTCGCCGACTCTCTCTGCAACAGCTGCTTTGTCGCCGTGCATTTCTGCTGCACGTCTTATCATCTGCTGAAAGTTTTCGAGCTCAGGCTGTGCAAATAAGGCTTCATTATTCTGTTTCCATACTTCAAACTCTTTATTCATTCGTAATTCCCCCTTTTTTCAGCTCAGATAGTGTTAAGCAGCTGCCCGACCGTAATCGAAGGATTCTTAATTCCCTTTAAGATTGTATTTAAAGCGCCCTTGTGGAGAGCTTTTATCTGCTCTTCGGAAATCGTGTTTGTCCTGTACATATAATAGAAATCGATTCCGCCGGTCTTCAGGTTGGGCATGGAGAAAGCATAAAGGGGCATAATGTAGCGACCCATGCTGTATCCGGTGAACTCATACTCCCAGTTCTTGCCGCAGTCGAACTCAAGAGGCAGCCATGTGAACATCATCGAGGACGGGCTTGCGGTCATGCCGTAGTTGAACATCTCCTGTACCAAGTGGCGGGAAGCCATATAAGGATAGTTCATGTGCCTGTAAACCTGTGTACGAATGTCGGAAAGCTGCTGCAAAGCATCATCGAAGGTCTTGTCCTCGGAGATAACCGCACGGACCGGCAGGGGCTGAGTTACGCAGCCGCCCGTGAGCTTGTCCTTATAAGTGACACGCCTGTTGCAAAGCTCCATAAAGTACACGTCGGGATTGCGCTCGTTGATTTTTGAAACATGGGTCCTGAGTCCCATCTGGATAAGGCATGCGGGCGAAACATTGTTTGTTTTGCAGAAGCTCATTATCTTGTCCGCATCTGCTTTCGGGATGGTCATCTGCATCAGGTTTGCCTTGTCGTGAATCGGGTCAAAGGCAGAGGGAACACGAAGGTTCGGGTTCTTTTTCTTTTTGCGTTCCTTTTCAAGCAGGTCCATGCCGTGAACGCCCGCATAGAAGGGTTCGCCGTCCTTTAAGAAATACTCTCTGTAGAAGGCCTCGTCCTTTGCGTAACGCTCCTTGTTGGCAAGGTACTTGAACTCCTTGTCGATAATGTCCTTAAAGCTGTAAAGGGGTTCCGGCATTTCTTTGCCGTCCTTCAGTGCGTTGTAGACATTAAGCACGTCGGTGAAGAAAAGGAAAACTGCGGTTGCGTCCATGGAAAGGTGGCATACATTTATATAAATGCCGCTGCCGCCGTTGTAGGAGCGGAAGAAAATTATGCGGTAAACCTCGTCCTTTAAGAACCTGATGGGTTTCTGTGCATCCTCAGTGAGGTATTTCTCCTGCTCGTCCTTGGACTTGAAGGTCACTACCGGAATCTTGCCGATTTTGTACTCGGGCAAGAAGTACTGCTTGACTTCGCCCTTTTCCTTGAAGTAGCGGAGTCTCATGCTGTCGTTTCTTTCGCATTCGATTTCCACTGCCTTCTGGAGCACGTCAAAATCCAGCTTCTGATTGACCGTCAGTGACATGGGTATCTGCATAACCTGTTTATGCAGACTGTACTTAAGCATAAAGTACATGGTTTGCTGTGATGGTATCAGACTATACGCATTCGGTACCATCTTCTTTTTCATTTTATTTCCCCCCAAAGTTTAGCTCGAATCGAATCTGAGCAATTTTGTTTTGCAAATTCGGGCAGATTACCCGGCCGCACTAAAAAATTACAATCCGATTCTCGTGATATAATAATATAACGAAATTATACACAAATTGTGAACAAGCTGTTAATAATGGGGCATTTTTTATAGGTAATTTAAGTAAAATTCAAATTTTTTATAAATATCGACAAAGATTCAGGGGAAAATTTAACAAAATTTTAAGATTTCATTGCAAAATAGCTACAAAAATGTTATTTTATTGTCATTTTATACATCGCCATAAAAGCCTTGCAAATCTGCCCGAAAAGGTATTATATAGATGTGTAATAAGCGGGTTCAGTATCAGAAAAGGAGCAGGGGAAATGGTTGTTTATTTTACCGGCACGGGCAACAGCAAGTTTGCCGCCGATGTTCTGGCTGAAAAGCTGGAGGACGAGTGTTTTTCGCTTAACGAGGCCATAAAAAACTCACGCAGCCTGAAGCTGCAATCCGAAAAGCCGTATGTGATAGTAGCGCCCATCCATGCGGGCTGCTATCCGCTTATTGTGGTGAAAAACATCAAGAATGCGGAGTTTGGCGGAAACAAGAGGGTCTATTTTGTTTCAACCATGGGTGCGCCCTCGAAAATGGGCGGCGGATTTTATGAAAAGCTGGCTCTGTCTAAGGGCCTTGATTTCGGCGGCTATTGCGGTGTGGTAATGCAGAACAATTTCCTGCCTGGGGACACCATGCCCGAGAAAACTAAGGCAGACGAGATGCTTTTTGATGTTTTCCCCGAACTCGAAAAAATAGCGGAGAAAATTAAAAGCGGTAAATCGATTACGGTCAACGAGGGTGCAAAGCCGGACGCTTTTATGGCGGGACTTATGGGCAAGCTGTTCGGCACCTTTGCAGGCAAATTTATGAAGATGAAGGTCGATGACAGGTGTGACGGCTGCGGAATCTGCGCCGAGTACTGCCCCGTGAATAATATTGAGCTTGTTTCGGGCAAGGCGGCAATGAAGAATAAGTGCGTCACCTGCTTTTCGTGCATAAACCGCTGCCCGCCTGAGGCCATCAACGTCATGGGCAAGACGGAAAAGAGCGGCAGGTTTATCTGCCCCGATTATAAGGAGTGGAAGGAAAAGCACTCGCAAAGGCTGTAATAGGGTAGAAAAAGCCGAGCTGATAAGGAAAGCGGCAAAGGGAGCGGGCAAAGTCCTGACCCATGAGCTTGAGTTTGCGTCAAAAAAAGAAGCAGAAAGAGTGATCTCTTTCTGCTTTATCTTTTATATACGCCCCGCTGCGGGCGGGGCGGGATGACAGGTTCAGAGCCGGAGTGCGGGGTTATAAAGTTACTTCAGCATGGCGGGTGACATGGCAGCCGATGTTTACGGCCACGGGCAGGCCGGCTATGTGTGTCGGGGCTGTCTCAATATTCACCGCAAGGGCGGTGGTCCTGCCGCCGAAGCCTTGTGGGCCTATGTCAAGGGCGTTGATTCTTTTAAGAAGATCCTCTTCCATTTCGCTGTAAAACTCGTCCGGGTGCCGCTGGTCTACGCTTCTGCAAAGGGCCTTTTTTGAGAGAATGGCCGAATACTCAAAGTCCCCGCCTATGCCTACGCCCACAACAATGGGCGGGCAGGGATTCGAGCCGGCTTTTTTGACCGTATCTGTGACGAAATTCATTATATCCTCTTTTGTGGCCGTAGGGAGCATCATTTTAAGAGCGCTCATGTTCTCGCTGCCGAAGCCCTTGGGGGAGACGGTCAGGTGTATTTTATCGCCGCTTACTATTCTTGTATGAATGACTGCGGGGGTGTTGTCGCCGGTGTTCTCACGGCGCAGAGGGTCCTTTACAATTGACTTTCTCAAAAAGCCCTCGGTGTAGCCTAAGGCAACGCCCTCGTTGACTGCCGCATCAAAATCGCCGCCGACTATATGCACGTCCTGACCGATTTCGGCAAAGATTACGGCCATACCGGTATCCTGACAAATCGGTACATTAAGCTCCCTTGCCGCCCTCAGGTTCTCCACAAGGTCGCCCATAACGCCCTTCGCCAGCTCCTTTTCTTCAAGCTCTGCGGCGTTCTCTATCCTCTCTTTAAGGCAGGGCGGCAGCTCAAGATTTGCCTTTATGCAGGCGTCCCTCACAGCCTTGGTAATTAAGCTTGCTTCAATCTCTCTCATTTCAGAAAACCCTTTCGCCGTTAATAAATACCATTCTCGGCTTTGCGCTTATTGTCAGAGGGTCAGAGTCAAAGACGCTGAAGTCCGCATCCTTGCCGACCTCGATTGAGCCGACATAATCAGCTATGTTCGCTATTCTTGCGGCGTCAATTGTTATTGCCCTCAGTGCGTCCTCTTTGGACAGACCCTCCCTTGCGGCAAGACCCGCACAAAGGGGCAGATATTGTATCGGAATGACCGGATGGTCGGTTACTATTGAAACTTCAATGTCCTCCGCCTTCAGAATTGCGGGAGCGGCGGGGGTTAAGTCCTTTAATTCCGGCTTGCTCCTGTCGCAGAGCAGCGGGCCGCTCATTATCCTGATGTTTTCCTGCTTCAAACGATTTGCAATAAGGTGTCCCCTTGTGCCGTGGACGATTATGTAGTCAAAGCCGAATTCCTTAGAGAGCCGGGCTGCGGTCAGAATGTCGTCCTCCCTGTGGGCGTGTATGTGTGCGGGGATTTCGCCCTTTAACAGCGGTATGAGGGCCTCGCAGGAGAAGTCAAAATCCTGCTCCTCACCGACTTGTTTCTTTCTGAGATATTCCTTCGCCTTAGCTAAAGCGTCCCTTATGACTGCGGCGGTGGCCATGCGTGAGGAGGGGCTTTCCTTGCGGCTGTGATAGACTGACTTCGGGTTCTCTCCGAGGGCCATTTTAATGGCAAGGGGAGCCTTGATTATCATGTCGTCCACGCAGACGCCGTGCGTCTTAATCGCCGCCATCTGGCCTGCTATGGGGTTTGCGCTGCCCGGACCGGTGACGACCGTCGTGACGCCCGCCCTGACGGCCTCTGTTAAGGAGTAGTCAAGGGGGTTGATTGCGTCAATTGCTCGAAGCTGCGGCGTTACGGGGTTTGTCATCTCGTTCAGGTCGTCGGACTCGAAGCCGAGAGCGTCGCCGATAAGCCCCAAATGCGTATGTGTGTCTATAAAGCCGGGGTAGACGCTGCCTCCGTTTAAATCGAGTGCATCCGCCTTCTCTTTTTCGGTCAGCTCACTCATTGTACCGACCCTTTTTATTTTTCTGCCTTCGGTTTCTATAAAGCCGTGTTCAAGTGTGGTTCCGGCCATGGTGTGAATTACGGCATTGATTATAAGCATAGTAATACCTCGCATCCATAATAGAAAAGAGCGGCGAGCCGCTCTTTAGTGCGTATATTTTAAGCGGTGCGGAAAAGTCGGGGTCTATCTGCCTCGCCTTGAATAGCCGCCGCCCTGCTTTGACTCGTTGTAGCGCTTGAGGGCCGACATCTTCTCGTCGCTTGCCTGCTTGAACTTTGCCATCATGAGCTCGAAAGCCTGGTTCTCATTCGCCGGCTCGCTGTTCTCATTGTTCTGGCGGGGAGCGCCCTTAAAGCCGCCCTGCTGCGGTCTGCTGCCTTGGTTCTGATTCCTCTCGGCGCTTTGCGGCCTTTCCTTCGGCTCTTGCGAAAGTGCCTGCTTAATCGAAAGACTTATCTTGCCGCCTTCGCCGAATGAGAGTATCTTTACCTTGACCTCCTGATTCTCGGAAAGATGCTCTTTGATGTCCTTGATAAAGACTGTGGAGACCTCGGAAATATGTACCATTCCCGTCTCTCCTCCGGCAAGCTTAACGAAGGCACCGAAATTCGTTATACCGGTGACTTTGCCCTCAACAATGTCGCCAACCTGTAACTGCATATAAAATGTTATCCTCCTATTAAAAGCCCGGCATCAATCGCCGGGAGTGATGTCATAGTAAACACGCTCGTCAGGATAGACATAACCCCTGTTTTCACGGGCATATTTTTCGATAAGGTCAGCCTCGTTACCCTCTGAAAGAATTCTGCGCATCTCCTCGTTGTCGAGCTGCTGCTGCTCGTATTCCTGAGATAAGGATTCTGCCTCTTTCTGCTTTGCCTTGATATCGGAATTAAGCCGAATTATAGAAAATACAAAATAGCAGATGCCTATAAGGGTAAAAATCACCAGGATAAGACTATGTTTTCTTTTCGGTTTTCTGTTCATCGTCTTTGCTTCCTTGTCTTTTTTTTGCCTTTCGGGACATCCTGTGTCTGCGGCAAAGGCTTTACTGCGCCCTTATTCTGAACGAAAAGCTCCATTTCACGGGCGATTGCTGCCCGCCGCTCCTCGAGAGTGAGCGGTCTGACTTCAGTGGCACCCTCAGTCGCAGCCTTCAGCCGCTTTCGGCCTTTAAAGCGTTTTCTATATAAATCGCCGAATACATTATACAATAGTGCTTTGTCCCGTTGCAAGCGGAATTTTAATTTATTTACGGTTTTTATCGCCATTTTTTTCAATTTTAGCCCGATTTTGCCTGCAATTTTTGCCGCAAAGCGGTACGCCTTGATAAACGGGTAGGAAATTATTTTAAAAAGCCAGCTTAAAACCCTTCTGATAAGGGCTATCAGCTTGCCGCTTATACTGTACACAAAGCTGCCGAAGGTCAGATAATAGATTATAAAGCCTATAAGCTCCCCGAGGATGGCGAAAAGCCTTATCTCGCCCATGTTTTTTGAGAGAAAGAAGACAAAAGAGAGGGCAAAAACAAAAAGGATGTATATAACATCCTGAACGGCAACGGCGATTTTTCCGAAGCTTACCGCAAGGCGTAGTATTCTGAACAGGTCGAATACTACGCCCGCAAAAAATCCCAGACCTACCGCCATGAAGAAAAGTCTTGTCTGGTGAGCCAGTTCTATTCCGTACACTATTTGAACACCCGTCCCCAGAAGCCGCCGCTTCTCTTTTCCGTATCCGCATAATGCAGTGTCGTAATGCTGCCCTCTATGCTCATTTCGCCCACTTCTATGCTGAGGTTATTGATATGCAGCTCCTGACCCTGCACCGTCAGCTCGCCGAGCTCGGTTTCTATGATTATCGTGTTCTCGTCAAAGCTGTCTATGTCGATGACTCCCGAAAGGCTCAGCTTGCTTCGGTTTTCGAGCACAAGGTTATGGGGCAGGCGGGTCTTTTTTTCCTCTGCCAAGGCTATCACCTCTTCAATTTCAGGTTATACCCGTTCAATAATTGATATGAGGACAAGGGATTAATTATGCTGACACAAAGATAAAGAAGTGGTACAAGTGATTTGCCCCTCTCCCTGCGGGGCGGGATGCGGGATGTTATCCTTACAGGCTTTGCGGGTGTTGCTTTAAATTATTAAATTTGCTTGCCGGGGGGCTTCGGGGGCAATGTACTATTGCAAATACTTTTGCGGGGTGATAGAATATTCTATTATAGAAAGGACTGATATTTTTGCCCCGCAGAAAGTGGATAACTGCCGAAACAGATAAAGAAAAAGCCGCCCGTTTAGCCTCTGAAACGGGTGCCGATTCACTTGCAGTGCTTATTTTGCTTTCCCGCGGGTATGATACTGCCGAGAAGATAAGAGAATTCTTAGACAGCACGAGCCTTTCCGACCCCTTCTCTCTTTTGGACATGGATAAGGCGGTCGCACGAATCAGGCGGGCCCTTGACGAGTTCGAGCGCATAACCGTTTTCGGCGACTATGACGCCGACGGGGTCACCGCCACGGCAATTCTCTACTCCTACCTTGACATAGTCGGGGCGAATGCGGACTATGTCATCCCCTCAAGGGAGGTCGACGGCTACGGACTTAACTTCGAGCTTATCGACAAGGTAAAGGAGAGCGGCACAAAGCTTATAATCACCGTCGACAACGGCATTAACTCATTCGAAGAGGCGGAATACATACATTCCCTCGGAATGGACCTTATAATCACCGACCACCATATTCAAAGCGGCGAGCTGCCGAGGGCCCTGGCGGTGGTCGACCCTCACAGGACTGACGAAACGGGTCAGCATACGATTCTATCGGGAGCGGGCGTTGCCTTCAAGCTGGTCTGCGCTTTAGAGGGCGAGGACACGCAGAATATGCTCCTTGACTATGCGGACCTGCTTGCAATCGGCACCATTGCCGACATCGTCCCCATCTGCGGCGAGAACAGGGCGCTGATTTCTGCGGGACTTCGCTGCATTAACGAGACTCCCCGCCCCGCAATTGAGGCAATACGAGAGTCGGCAGGACTCGGCGACAAGGAGTTCAACTCCCGCACCTTAGCCTACACCATTGCGCCCCGCATAAACGCCGCAGGCCGAATGGGCTCCGCAGAGAGCGCACTGAGGTTATTGTTGAGCGAGGACTACGAGGAGGCGCAGCTTCTGACCGCCGCACTGGAAAAGGCCAACAAGGAGCGGCTCGAAACGGAAAAGCGCATAACCGATGAAATCGAGTGTATGTTTGACGAAGACCCGACCTTGTATTCCGGCAGGGTAATCGTGGTGTCGGGCATCGGCTGGCACCCGGGAGTCATAGGCATAGTTGCCGCAAGGCTTTGCGAAAGGTACGGCAAGCCCTCAGTCGTTGTTTCCGTTGACGAAAACAACCTCGGCAGAGCCTCCGCCCGCAGCATTGAGGGTTTTTCGATTTTCGAGGCGCTTAAATACTGCTCCGGGTACCTGCACCATTACGGCGGGCACACCTTAGCGGCGGGCTTCTCGATTGACGCCGACAAAATAGACGCCTTCAGAGAGGCGATAGAAGTTTACGCAAGAACAGTCAAACGGGCAGTGCCCACGCTGAGCATCGACTGCCGTCTTAACCCGAAGTATATCGGCAACACGCTCTTTGACAGTCTTGAATACTTAGAGCCCTTCGGTGCAGGCAATCCCAGCCCCGTATTCGGACTTTTCGGTATGCAGATACAGGCCATAAGACCCGTGGGAAACGGACATGTGAGGCTTCAGCTCTCCCGTGAGGAAACAAAGATAGAGGCTGTGCGCTTCGGCGTGAGCGTCGACGAGCTGCCCTTCACCGTCGGCGACAGGGTGGACTTAGCGGTGGTCATAGAAAAGAACGAATACATGGGCACAATAAGACCGAGTATTCAGATTAAGGATATGCGCTTTGCCGGCACTGACGACGAGGCGCTGTTCGACGGTCTTATTAAATACGAGGAAATCGCAAAGGGCGAGAACCCCTGTGATAGCGGTGAAATAGACGCCTGCCCCACAAGGGCGTTTATGGAGAACCTTTTCCGCTTCCTTAAAGCAAACGGCGGCTGGAAATACGACTTGGAGATTCTGTGCTACCGTTTAGGTCTTGAATTTACAGAAATCGCAAGGCTCGGCGTGGCGCTGGACGCACTTTGCGAGCTGAATTTAATATACCGCCTTAAATCAGGCGGCTACGCAATGGTAGAGAATCCGAGAAAGGTGGAGCTTTGTTCTTCGAGACTTTTATCGAGCCTCGGATACTCTGAAGACAGAAAATAAAAGGGAGGTGAGCGTATGGCAGAGATGAGCATGGAAGAAAAACAGGCCTATGAGAGCTTTATCGAAAAGGTAAGGCAGAATTACTCCGAGGCCGACGCCAAAATGATAGAGGCCGCCTACAAGAAGGCCTCCGCCGCTCATATCGGTCAGACAAGGGACTCAGGGCAGCCGTATATCATACATCCCATTGCCGTGGCGGAAATTCTGCTGAGTCTCGGCATGGACGCTCAATCCCTTGTTTCCGCCCTGCTGCACGATGTGGTGGAGGACACGGATGTCTGCATCGACGAGATAGGCTGCGGCTTCGGTGAGGATGTGGCCGCCCTTGTGGACGGTGTGACAAAGCTCGACAAGGTCCCCCTTGAAAGCAAGGAGGAGGCACAGGCCGAGAACATCAGAAAAATGCTGCTCGCCATGTCTCAGGACATAAGGGTAATAATCATCAAGCTGTCGGACAGACTGCACAATATGCGTACCCTTTCCTTCGTTCCGGAGCAGAAGCGCCGTGACAAGGCGCTGGAAACACTTGAGATTTACGCTCCCATCGCTCACCGGCTCGGTATCAGGCCCATTAAGGAGGAGCTTGAGGACCTTGCCATAAGCTACCTTGACCCGATTGCATATAATGAGATTAAAGAATCCCTCGAGTCCCAGAGTAAATCCAGAAACGAATTCTTGGAGAAAATCAAATCAAGGATAAACGAGAGAATATCCGAGGTCGTACAGGGCGCAAGGATAGAGGGACGAATCAAGAGCGTTCACGGCATATACCGCAAGATGTATATGCAGAACAGAAACTTTGACGAGATTTATGACATCTATGCGGTCAGAATCATAGTCAACACGGTCATAGACTGCTACAACTGCCTCGGTGTTATCCACGATATGTTCCGCCCCATACCCGGCAGGTTCAAGGACTATATTTCAACCCCGAAGCCCAACATGTACCAGTCCCTTCACACCACCGTTATAGGCAAGGAGGGCATCCCCTTCGAGGTGCAGATACGCACATGGGAGATGCACAAGACAGCCGAATACGGTATCGCAGCCCACTGGAAGTATAAGCTCGGCATTTCCGGCAAGCAGCAGTTTGAGGAAAGGCTTGCCTGGATTCGGCAGCTTCTGGAGCTTCAGCAGGACTCTGAGGACGTGGAGGACATTGTACGCATTATAAAGAGCGACCTTGTTCCGGAGGAGGTCTTCCTTCTGACCCCCAAGGGCGATGTTATAAGCCTGCCGCAGGGCTCCACGGTCATCGACTTTGCCTATGCAATTCACTCGGCGGTCGGCAACCGCATGGTCGGCGCTAAGGTCGATGGCAGAATCGTGCCCATTACCCACGTGGTCAAGACGGGCGAGATTATAGAGATACTGACATCCAATCAGAACAAAGGCCCCGGCCGTGATTGGCTCAATATAGTCAAGACCAGCGAGGCCCGAAGCAAGATAAGACAGTGGTTTAAAAAGCAGAACAGGGAAGAGAATATCGAGGTCGGCAAGTCCGAGCTTGAAAGGGAGTTCCGCCGTTCGGGCATAAGGCTCGACGAGGACGATATGAAGGAGATGCTTCAGAAGATTTCCGAGAGGTATCACTTCAGGGATATTCAGGACTTCTATGCTGCCATAGGCTACGGCGGAGTGCTTTTAAGCCGCATCCTCCCGCAAATCAAGGAGGAGTACAACAAGCTCATTAAGGCGCAGGCGCCCAAGCCCGTCCAGCTAAAGATGAAGCAGACCGCCAGCAGCGAGGGCGTTATAGTGGAGGGCATCGAAAATTGCCTTGTAAAGCTCTCTAAATGTTGCAACCCCATACCCGGTGATGATATAATAGGCTTCATAACAAGGGGTCACGGCGTTTCCGTGCACAAACGGGACTGCACCAATGTACCCGTGTCCATACATCTGGCCGCTGAGCCGGAGAGGTGGATACCCGTTCATTGGAGCTCGGATATAAAAGAGGACTTCAATGCAACACTGCTGATTACCTGTCTTGCCTCAGTGTCGATTATGGCGG
Organism: Clostridiales bacterium; assembly: GCA_012520115.1. GTDB lineage: Bacteria > Bacillota > Clostridia > Oscillospirales > Acutalibacteraceae > DTU053. The sequence goes on from JAAYOZ010000170.1 coordinate 27,962, forward strand.
ACATCTCCGGCGCACTTGCCAATATGCGTGTCATGATTCACTCCCTTAACTCAAGGGAGACAAAGGACGGCAGGTATAACGTAACCGTCACGGTCACGGTCAACAGCCTTGAGCATTTAAAGTCAGTCATGGCAAGGCTGAATAAGATAAACGGCGTCTTCAATGTTGAACGTTCGGGCACATAAAGTTTACGCTTTGTCTTTGTTAAATTAATCGGCCATTAATAAACTTCGATATAATAAAACCGTAAGCTTTAGCAATCATATTATTGTAAACACAGCTTCGGAAAGGAAATGTATTATGCAGAAAAAGTTGTATCGGTCAAGAACAGACAGAAAGATTGCAGGCGTCTGCGGAGGAATGGCGGAGTATTTTAATATCGACTCCACAATAATCAGGCTTGTATGGGTGCTTCTTATAATCTTCCTCGGCACGGGCCTTTTAGCCTACATTATTGCCGTCATCGTCATTCCCGACGCTCCCTTAAACTCACAGAACAACCCCTACACCAACTACAACAACCCCTTCAATCAGGGTCCTGTGAATAACCCCTACAATCCTCCCCAGAATCCTCCTCAGAACCCCTACGGTCAGGATCCTAACGGAACGCCGAATTAAGGGCAGGATGTAAATGAAAGCAGTTATTCAAAGAGTTGAGAACGCCGCCGTTACCGTTGACGGTCGAGTTGTCGGCGAAATCGGCGGCGGCTATATGATTTTGCTCGGAGTCGTAGAGAACGACACCGAGGAGGAAGCGAGGCTGCTTGCCGCAAAGACGGCGGCCTTGCGTGTTTTCAGGGACGAGAATGACAAGATGAATCTCTCGATTTTGCAGGTCGGCGGCGAGGCCCTTGTCATCTCTCAGTTTACCTTGTGCGCCGACACAAAAAAGGGCAACCGCCCCTCTTTTACTTCCTCCGCCGAGCCTTCAAGAGCCAACGAGCTTTATGAGCTTTATATGGACGAGCTAAGAATCAACGGCGTAAAGAAGGTAGAAAAGGGCGAGTTCGGCGCACATATGAAGGTGACCCTGACAAATGACGGGCCCGTTACGATAATTCTTGATACGGACACATGGAAAAAGCACTGATATTCAGTGCTTTGCTTGCAATAAGGCGTTTTAATATTGTTGCCGTGAAATGCACCGCCCGTAGAGAGCGGGCATGAGCCAATGCGCCCCACAACGGGAGAAGCGCCATTCAGGGAAAATGTGTTCTGTGAAAGGAAGCTTGTTATGGAAGTTATAAGCATAAAACCTTTCGGTGATTTCTCTAACTGCTATATTATAAAGGACGAAACCGGCACGGCTGCCGTTGTGGACCCGGGCTGCGTCACCGATGAGCTTATTTCAGAGCTTGATAAATGCACTAAGGTCGAATACATCCTGTTGACCCACGGCCACTATGACCATATCTGGGCGGTAAGCGGGCTTAAAGAGAAAACAGGCGCAAAGCTCGTAATCCACAGGGGCGACGAGGCCTTTCTGACAGACGAGAATTTAAGCCACGGGGTAAAGTACTTCCCCGGCGAGCAAAAGCCTCTCAAGGCGGATATCTTACTTCAAGGCGGCGAGACCCTGCCCCTCGGTAACGGCGAAATCAGGGTAATGCACACCCCCGGCCACACTAAGGGCAGCGTTGTCTACATAGCAGGCGACACCATGTGCTCAGGTGATACCCTCTTTTGCATGACCGTCGGCAGAACGGACTTGGAGGGCGGCAGCATGCATGACATGATAAGCACCCTTGAGCGACTTAAAGCCCTAAAGGGCGATTATAAGGTCCTGCCCGGCCACGGAAGGGACACGACCCTTGAGGCAGAGAGACAAAGAAACAGGTATATGTCAAAAATAGAGCGTTTAAAGCAGCAGTACGGATATAAGGGCTGAGGTATGAAGTTATTTATAAATCATCCGTTTCATTACGAGGCTGAAAATCTGACCCGTTTGTTTTTTCCCTTAGAGAAAATTACAGTAATAAAACTGAACTTCGGCGAGGCCCTTACGGCTTCGCCCGAGAATGAGAATTATATTTACTCCACCCTCAACGAAGTGAACGGGGAGTATAAGGTAAGGGCATATGTGAATATAAACGGGAAAGAGCTGACCGCAGAGCGTGATGTGCAAAGGCAAATCGCATCGGGCTTCTTTTTAAGTGCGGAAAAGGGCAGTGCGCTTCGTGACGAGGCGGAGATGCAGATGGCGGAAGTGCTGTTTAAGGCACTGTCTGAGATAACCGGCTATACCCCGCCGTGGGGAATGCTGACGGGAGTAAGACCCTCTAAGCTGATGCGAAGCCTTCTTAATGAAATGGGCGAGGGAGCTGTCGATTACTTCAAAAAGAAGCTCTTTGTGTCAGACAAAAAAACCCGGCTTCTATATAGTATTGTTAAAAGACAGCAAGGAATAATAGATTTATCCGTACCCAGCTCATACTCCCTTTATGTATCGATACCCTTCTGCCCCACAAGGTGCGAATACTGCTCCTTTGTTTCACACTCGATTACCTCATTCAAAAAGAAAATCCCCGAATATATTGAGCTGCTCATAAAGGAACTGGAGCTTATCTCCTCTGTTGCAAAGGACTTGGGGCTGAGGCTCGAAACCGTATATTTCGGCGGCGGAACGCCCACAAGCCTTAACGAAAGCGAGCTTTATACACTTGCCGATGCAGTCGCAAGGCTCTTCCCGCTGGACTCCGTTATGGAGTACACAATCGAGGCGGGCAGGCCGGACACCTTAAATGAAGAAAAGCTGAATATTATGAAGGCTGCCGGGGTATCAAGAATCAGCATCAACCCACAGACCTTTTCGGATGAAGTCCTGAAGGGCATAGGCCGCTGTCACACCGCACAACAGACCGTAGACGCCTTTTACATGGCACGGCAGGCGGGCTTTGACAATATCAACATGGATTTAATAACGAACCTGCCCTATGACACCCCCGATGGCTTTATGGACAGCCTGAATAAGACCTTGGAGCTTGACCCGGAAAGCATTACAGTCCACAGCCTTGCCTTAAAGCGCTCCTCGGCCCTTGCCGCTGCGGTACGGGACAAGCAGGAGTGGGAGGCTCCGGTTTATGAAAACGCCTACGCCGCATTGGAAAATAAAGGCTATCTGCCCTACTACCTTTACCGTCAGAGCAAGTCTGCGGGCAACAGGGAGAACACGGGCTTCTCTAAAAAGGGCTTTGAATCCGCATATAACATCTATATGATGGAGGAGACACATACGGTGCTTGCGGCAGGCGCAGGCGGCGTTTCGAGGCTGAAGGAGCCTAACGGCGAGTTTATAGACAGGATATTCAACTATAAATATCCGTACGAGTATATCTCAGGCTTTGAGGAGATTCTTGAAAGGAAAAAGGGCATTAAGACTTTTTACGAAAAGTATCCGCACTGTAATTAATTGTAAACTGTAAGAATGTAACGGTTTATCCGAGTCAGAGTAAAATGCTAAAAAGAAATTACTCTGATTAAACAGAAAATGAGCTTTGGAGGCATTATGCTGAATTTATGCAACTCTTTAAGCATAATAAATAGTAATATAAGGGACAACTCTGAGTGCTTTATCTTAGAGTCCGAGAGATTTTATCACGACCAGCTGAAAGAAGCGGTGAGCTTTATAAGGCAAAAGGGCGGCAGGGAAATAGTAATGCTTGCGGGACCCAGCTCCTCCGGCAAGACCACCACCGCAAACAAGCTGCTCAATGCCTTGTCACGGGACAACGGCAACGGCTATGTCATCTCCCTTGACGACTTTTATCTTAATGCGGGCGAGGGCCCGAAAAAAGAGGACGGCACCTATGACTTTGAGAGCGTCCACTCCCTTGACCAGCCCCTTCTGCACTCCTG
>JAAYOZ010000171.1 GCA_012520115.1 Clostridiales bacterium
CAAGCTATCCTTTTCTTTATCAATCAGACGCTCAAGCTTTGCTTTTACTTCTCTTGCTTTGGCCGCATCCATAATACATTCGAAAACGGAATTCTGAACACGCTGACCGTAATTTGTGCATTCTTTTGCTACTTTTCTAAGCCGTCTTTTTCCGCTTTCGGTTTCGGTATTGACATCATATGTTATCAGGACTAACATTTAATCACCTACTTCCACATAAAAGGCGGATAAGCATCCAGATCATTTCTTATAGTTCTTGCCAGAAGCAATGCCTGAGCGTATGGGACTAAGCCCCACTCCATTTTTTCTTCCAAAAAGGGGTGGGTAATTTTTTCCTGCCTTCTGTTCTGCCATTGTGTTAAAATGATTTTTCTGGTATCTTCGGACATTTCCACAGAACCGTTTTCTCTGATGGTAAATCCGTCACCGCTTATTATGCGCTTGTTAATAAGTGAAAGAACAAATCGGTCAACCATAATCGGCCTCAGTTCTTCCATTACATCGAGTGCCAGCGACATCCTTCCGGGGCGATCGGTGTGCAAAAAACCCACATAAGGATCAAGCCCGACGGATTCCAAAGCTGATGCGGTATTGTTGGCAAGCAATGTGTATACAAATGAAAGAATTGCATTGACTCTGTCTAAGGGCGGTCTCCTGTTTCTTCCGTTGAAATAGAAAACATCCTTTTGTTGCAAAATCATATCGTCAAATACAGAGAAGTACAGTGAGGCAGCTTCGCCCTCATAGCCTCTTAATTGCTCATTTGACGAGCAATCCTTAATTAGCTCGATAAAGTCCCTAAGCTGTGCCGATACCGTCTTTAACTTTTCGCAGTCAACACTCAAAGGATGCTCTCTTGTAAACCTTTCTATCACCCATCTGGCGTTGAATACTTTTCCGATAATGAAATCTCTGGCGATACTGCAGGCAAGTTCTGGATTTTCAGAAATACGATATTGCTCTTTTCGAAGTATGACGTTACCGTACTCCTTGCCTGTTACCCGTGCCAGAAAACGTCCATTGGGCGTAAGAAAGCACAGAGAAATATTTCGTTTTGCGCATTCACCCATTAATGACGGACTTGCCCCTGTATGTCCAAACGCAATAATTCCTTCCAGATTATGCAGCGGTATTTTGCCCAGAACATTACCCTGATTGAGCACCACCACTGTTTCACTATCCAGTGAAAGATAAGCATCGGCTGATGTGACATACAGTGTGTTAAGTAGCTTTTTCATCACTATTCTCCTTCAACATCTGGGTAATAAATGAATCAGCTCTCTTGTTTTTGCACAGCACGGGCAGACAAATATCCTTCAAGGAGCATGCTTTACAGCGTTTTGCGGGCTTTACTTTCGGCGTATATCTCCGGTCATAATATTGGTGCATTTCCTCAAACACACTTCGGACATTATCCCGTATTTCGCTCGTAATTTCAGTTTCAACCCTGTGCCGTGTTTCACCATAATACAAATACGCCGATTTAACTGTACAGCACAGCATTTCTTCCAGACACAAAGCCTGCGCCGCCAGCTGCATAAGGTCTGTGGCGTCTTCCTTTGGCCGCCCTTTTTTGTATTCAATCGGGCAGGGTAAGTATTTGCCGTCACGTCCGAATAAACTGATACCATCGTCAGAGCGGTGGAATTCTACCACGTCACATACGCCATACACGCCGAGCTCTTTTGAGAATACGGGCATTCCCCGTGTGATAATAATATCACCACGGGTTTCGGTTTTAAGTGAATCGTGGGCGTTTTTGTGCATGAGGAGGCCTTCTACAGTCCGAAGGTTGTCTTCCCACTGCTGCTCAATATGAATAAGCGCCCACTGTCTTCGGCAGAACATGAAATGCTGTATGCCTGAAAGACTTAGGTAATCATCTTCCCCATAAAGCATTACAGCAGCCTCTCAAGAGTGACACCCTGCGGAATCTCGTCCTCTTTTACACTGACTTTATAATCATAGAAGCTCCTCGGAATGTCTACCCCTTCGTTCTTTGTTGCAGTCACGGCTTCAAAAAGCTTATATGCCGGGCAATTTCCGTATACGCTGTCATGCTTGAAAACAAACAAAGCTCTTGAAGCCATTTTGCCTCTGGCAGCTGCATGGTCAAAATCGAACATATTGATTAATGCTTCCCACAATAGCTCCAGGTCATCCTGCGAAAAGCCTGTTCCACCTGTTTCTTTCGATGCAAGACTCGGTGAGATAAAGCCGTCAACCCTGTATAATGCGTAGGGCACAATGTTCTTTCTGCCCATTTTGGAGCTTTTTTCTCCTTCGTTTGCATATGTACAGCTTGTAATACCGATTTCCTGAGGATTTATCATATCAATGCTCTTTGCAAAGCCCATTTGCACGGGGCCTCTGACCTGACCGCAGTTATATGTCAATGCCATTACGGCTCCGAATGCACGTATGTCATAGAAATTCTGGCACATAAAGTTTGTCAGCTTCTTATATTCCTCTTTATCTGTCGGTTCTCCTGTCGTAGCCTTGCCATCTTTACCCAAGGGGACTTTGACCTTACATTCTTCATATGCCCACTTCCTGTTCGTATCAAGCGGAATACCATTCCTTACGTATATTTTGTAACCGACAGCATCCTGCTTTATGATGTCTACATAATTTCTAATTTTCCTTTTGAGACACACATCGGTAACTATGCCATAGCCTGTTTCAGCATCTCTTCTCGGCATATTGCCCATATCGGGATCTCCGTTGGGATTGCCGTTTTCAACCTCAAAGAAGAGGCTGAATTCATATCTGTTCTTTATTACTTCACTCATGACATTAACCTCCATTAATTATATTTTTAATAGTTACTATTTTTTTTTATTGATTCTTAAGCTTATTACGCTGATGATAATAACCGAGATAGAAAAATCCTTGTTCCTCAAGTGACAAGAGTTTCGGGAAGGGATTATCATCAACCTCGAGCTTATCCGTTATTTCGCAGATTTTTTTTTGGAAGTTTTCGCTGTAATCCAGTTTTGAAATGTGATGCTGGGCAAGCGAGAGCAAAATCGGAAAGGTGCTTGCAGGTGTTGTGCTGGCTGATGAGAAATACTTGTCCCTAATGGATGACTTTACATTCTGGTTTGCAATCTTCTGAATATGCTCCAAGACTGCAAAAAGTCTTCCCAAGTGGTAAGCTTTTTTATCTGTTCCTTCGTTTAAAGACAATGTTAAAACCTCCTTATTCGTATTTGCTCCGGTTTTTCGTGCTTTCCTGTTTAGGCAAGCTTTAATTATGGACGCTTTATAATAATTGACGTCATGCTCTGCATGGATTCTTAACAAAATCGTTTGGTAAAGGGACTGGGGATAATCCTCACCCATCAGAACCGCACGCATAAGTGATGTTGATAAA
>JAAYOZ010000172.1 GCA_012520115.1 Clostridiales bacterium
ATAACGGACAACGCTCAATTTTATTTTTGGGTTCGTACTCTTCTGTAGCGCCGTTTACTCCGCTTGTAAACGTGAGCTTTACGATGTTCAGCTTGTCCTTAAGTAAGTCGTATACGATTTTAATCATATCTTACTGAAAAAGGAATTAATCCGTTATGGGAAAAATTAAGATATCTTAACCTTTTCCTCCAGCATCAAAGTAACGGCATCCAGATAGTCTCCTTCATACTTAATCGTGTTATTAACAAGCATGGTCGTAAAACCGTGAATGAGACTCCATACGGTCAGAGCATCCAAGGGCCAGCTGCTTTCGCCGGTACCGTCATTTCCACGCAGGCCGGTAAAAAGGTTTTCCAAAACCGAAACAATCCACCTGTCGGTCCTGTTGAATTTTCCGTCTTTCATTATGATTGGATTGTTATGGTCTGTCATAAATATAAACTTGAAATGTTCCGGGTTTTCAACCATAAATTTAACATAAAGCTTACTGACTGCCATAATCTGCTTTCGGTAAGCACCTTCATTTTCTGCAATAGCTTCGTTAATCAATGATGTGAATTCATCCGAAACACTCGTAGATATGGCTTGAATAAGCTCCTCCTTATTTTTGAAATGCCGGTACGGTGCCGTATGGCTGACGCCGCACATTTCAGCAACTTTTCTTAAAGAAAAAGCTTCGAGTCCAACGCTGTTCAGCAGTTGAAGACCTTTTTCTATCAAATCTTTTTCTAAAAAACCATGATGATATTTTTCTTTTTTCATAACTGTTCCTCTAAGGCAGAATTAATTTATGAAATCATATCATACTATGTTGACAATGTAAACATTATCTGTTAATGTCAAAATAGAAAATTAACAGCGCAATCATTGCATGTGTGATTAAACATACAGATGGGGGTATGATTATGGATAACATAAGTGTCGTTTACGCAACAAAAACACAGCATTCAAAAAAGCTGGCAGAGGCGATAGGCAAAGAGCTCGGCGTTGAAGCAATAAACATCACAAAGCAGGCCCCTTCCCCCAAAGCAGCCGGACTGCTCTTTCTTGTAGGTGGTATTTATGCCGGCAAGTGCAATCCTGAGCTTATATCCTATGCGGAAAAGCTAAACGCTTCAATTACCGGCAAGGTGGTACTGGTTACGAGCAGTGCTTCAGCCGCCCATCGTAATCAGGGAGAACTTCGTCAGCTTCTTGTCGGTAAGGGCATCGAGGTCGTTGATGAGATTACCTGCCCCGGAGGCTTCCTGTTTATCAAACTCGGTCATCCGAATAAGACAGAAATCCGTTTTGTCGCAGAAGCTGCAAAGGAAATATCGAAAAAATCAGCAGCAAGCGCTGACGGAAAAGACGATTAGAAGGTTATGCAGACTTTATCATAAACTGATGCAATGAGCACCGGCATGATTATGACGAGTATGTGGTTTGCCTGTCGTGAGAATACGTTGCCGCTTTGGACGGGAAAGAAGTTGTTTTGAACGCCGGTGACGAGCTTTTCATCCCAAAGAGCCGCTTCAGTCAGGCAGATGCAAAGCGGAAACAAGGACGATTCCGTATTCGGCGGCACACGTTTCCCCTGATTTGCCTGCGGTTAAAAATCTCCGGCAACAAGACAGCCGCCACGTTGATGTCAAGAAATAATCGGAAAAGTGATGAACCTCGAAGATTTAAAAAATGGAGTATGACTGCGCTTTTGTGCAAGAGAACAGGAGATTCAAATACCGTTCAGCTGCGATTATTGTTGAAGACGGCAGTGTATTGTTAGCCGGCAATGAGCTTCAGAAAGCTGAAAAATAGCACTGAAATTCAAAAGCTTCCTAAAGGAGGGCGAAGTAAAAGCGGCAGCCCTTAGACTTGCAGCCTTGATAAAATTATAATTGCAGGGGCGCTTCCGGCAAAGAAAAACCGGACGAGAAACGCCCCTGCTGTTTTATATAATTATCTTAAAAAGGGTAAACAACATGGCAGAAATATGCTAATATTTCATTAGCGTTAAGCTGATGTTTAAGGTGGAAGGGTAGTATCAATCTTTCAAAGCTTCTTTCAGGCGCATCAAAGCACAGCGGAGCCTTCACATGCCCTGACGGTATGGCGACTTTTCTGTCAGAAGCAAAAGGAAAAGATTAAAACATTAACAGAAAAACAAGCGGTCAGACAAATACAAGAGTATTACACAAGCAAAGATTTCATCGGAGGTAAAAATGAAGCCGGAATTAACTTTCAGATATGCAACCCGTGAGGATACGGGACTGGTTTTGCGGTTTATCAAAGAACTTGCCGATTACGAAAAAATGTCGGATGATGTTGTCGCAGACGAAAAGACACTGGAATACTGGATTTTTGACAAACAGAAGGCGGAGGTCTTTTTTGCACTTGAAGACGGAAAAGAAGTAGGCTTTGCTCTGTATTTTCATAATTTTTCGACCTTTGTCGGCAGGGCGGGCATCTACCTTGAAGATATATACATAAAGCCTGAGTACCGTGGCAAAGGCTACGGAAAAGCAATGCTTAAAAAAATCGCCTCCATAGCCGTAGAGCGGGGCTGCGGAAGACTTGAGTGGATGTGCCTTAACTGGAACAAGCCGAGCATTGAGTTTTATCAGTCACTCGGCGCCATACCCATGTCCGAATGGACCGTTTACCGCATTTCAGGCGATACCCTCACTTCACTTGCAGAGTGAATCCCAATTTGTAATGTACCGATTTTTTGCAAAAAAGAAATGAGAATTCAGCTTCCTCCCACTTAAAAACATAGTTTGCTCCACATACCCACCCGTACATGTTCCCCCACACTCCCTGCATCGGGTGCGTTTCTATTGACAAAAAGGAGGCGACAGTACATGAATAAGCCGGAACTGCTTAAAGAGATGCTTAAAAAAAGCCGCTATGTTGTTTTTTTCGGCGGAGCCGGAGTTTCCACAGAGAGCGGTATTCCGGATTTCAGAAGCGAGGACGGTATTTATAAGACACGGCTAAAGTACGGACATCCTCCCGAAATAATTTTAAGCCATACTTTTTTCATGTCTAATCCGGGGGTGTTTTATGATTTCTACCGCAGCAACATGATTTTCGTTAATGCAAAGCCCAACAAAGCACATCTTGCGCTTTCAAAGCTTGAGAATGAGGGAAAGCTGAAGGCGGTCATAACCCAGAATATAGACGGCCTCCACCAGCTTGCCGGAAGCAAAGAAGTGCTTGAGCTTCACGGCTCGGTACACAGGAATTACTGCATGAAGTGTAGAAAAAGCTATGACCTTGACTACATTCTTGACAGTACGGACATTCCGAAATGCACACATTGCGGCGGTATAATCAGACCGGATGTAACACTTTATGAGGAGAGCCTCGATATGCAGGTTCTCTCAAAAGCAATGGAACACATTCACAAGGCCGATATGCTCATAGTCGGCGGCACATCCCTTGCCGTTTACCCGGCAGCCGGACTCATTGATTATTACAACGGGGACAGACTTGTACTCATAAACAAATCCGAAACCCCCTATGACTCTTTTGCAAATCTCATAATTCACGATTTTGTCGGCAAAGTCATGGGCGACCTTGCGGGATGCTGAAGCAGATAAAGCGTACGATTAGATTTTTTGCGGTTTATTAAGGTTGTAAGAAAAAGCGCAGCCTTAGCACTTGTGATAAAGAGCGGAATATATCTGAAAGAGGTTGAATCGATGAAAATAATCAGTCGGGCGTTATATGTTTTACCGCTTTGCGCTTTACTGCTGTTATCCTCTTGCGGCAGGCAGGATAGTGAAGAGCCCGAAATCATAAAAGGCAACGGCTATTCGGTTTATACAGCACAGGAAATGAACAGCCTTTTTGACCGTAGAGGAATCAAAAAAGACTGGCTCTCAGCGGACGGCATATACTCTATTCCCGTTAACGGCGACTATTCCATGCGCACGGAATCGAACAAAGAGGAAGACATACTGTTTATTTTTTCCGACACCATAAGAGGCACGGCAAAGAAAAACGGTGATATAAAACGGGGATGGCGCATGCCGAATCACTCTGCGGGAATTCTGCACAGCGGTCAAATCGATTTTGTTTTCGGCAACAATGACAGCGGAAACCTCTTTTATGACGACGAATGGCTGTTTGACGGATATTCCGACGGTAAAAATATCTATATCTTTTCTTTCGGCCATGATAAAAACTGGAAGCCCGAATATGTAAGGCTGATAACCGTCCCTGTTAAGGACGGAAAGATACTGTGGGATGAATACACAAAAACCGAGGAGCTCGAAAAGCTCAATTACATTACGCCGGACGGGGATTTTCAATATGTGCTCGGGGCTGGCATCATGCCCTCGGACGACGGATATATTTACATTTACGGCTATAAAGACGATATTAAAAACGGCTCGGTGAAATCGCTGATTGCTTCCCGAGTGAAAACCGAAGAATTCCCGTCATTCGATAACCTCGAATACCGGTCTGTGAATGGCTGGAGCGAAAAAATAGAAGAATGCGCAGATTTGCTTCACGGTATTTCCTGTGAGACAAGAGTGATGCGCCTGAAAGACGGCAGATACCTCACCGTTTACTCAGGCAACACAATGTCGGGGGAGCTGATGTACTCCTTTGCGGATACGCCATGGGGACCTTTTTCAACGCCTGTGACCTTTTATCATTGCCCCGAATCAGGAGTAAAGCAGAAGAACGGAAAGGGAACCTATTATACATACAATGCCAAAGTGCATCCCGTACTGTCTAAAGACGGCAGAATCCTTGTTTCATATAACGTAAATGTAATGGGAGCGGACGCAAATCATACGGACGACTACCATTCCCCGTTTTCTTTTTCTTGAATTATCCTGACACACCCGATAATTCTTGAGGCGGCGGTTAAATTGATGTTCAAAGAAATAGTTGCTTGTCTTGACATGTATGGCTGCCCGAACAGGTGCAGGCATTGTCGGCTCGGAGTCACTCCGAACGGAAATTTGAATATTGAAGATATAAATTTGCGGAGGGAATTATGATACGGGAAGCAAATATAGATGATTTTGACGGTTTGATTAACCTCTATACGCATTTACATAATAATCCCATACCGGACAAGACTCCTGAGCTATTGGTGCTTTGGGAGCGGATAATCAGTGATAAAGACCACCATATCATAGTCGCCGAAGAGGACGGTAAGATTATTTCTTCCTGTGTATGTGTGATAATCCCTAACCTGACACATAGCCAGAGGCCGTATGCTTTGGTGGAAAATGTCGTCACCGACGGAGCGTACAGAGGAAAAGGTTATGCGACAAAGTGTCTGAACTTCGCAAAAGAAATCGCACTTAAAAACAATTGCTATAAATTAATGCTGCTCACCGGGGCAAAAGATGAAAAAACACTAAGCTTTTACAGGAATGCAGGGTATAATAGTGAAGACAAAACAGCCTTTATACAGTGGATTTAGTAGGATTATTTTCTGTTGATAAATAAACTGCAGACTTCGGATTTAAAGGGAAGTGTAAGCATGATTGCATCACAATATAAGATAGTGTTGCCGAGTGACTATGACATGGGAATAATCAGGCAGAGAGTCAAGGTCAACGGCCATAAAACAGACGGGTTTTACGGCCTTAAATTCAAGCTGTATCTGATTACGGAAAAGGGGATAAACAACAATCTGCAAAACAGCTACTCCCCGTTGTACCTGTGGAAAGACAGCGAAGGGTTAAACAAATTCCTGTTTGAAGGGTTTTATGACAACATTTTAACCTCATTCGGCTGGCAAAATGTAAATATCGGCATGTCGTTGATTGATACAACAACCGAGAGAATTAAAGAGGCAAAGTTCTTGTTCGAAGCCGTCGGGGAAATTGAGCCGAAAGAAAGCTTAAAAGACTTCAAAAATCATATTTCAGAAGCTATGCCGAAAATCGAAAACGCAGAGTATTTAGTAATCTATAATCCTGATAAATGGAAATACCATGTGTTTTATTTTCTGGACGAGCCACAAAAAGCGCAGACAAAAAAAGGCGTGATATATGAAATTCTTCATATATCACAATGAAAAGTCAGTACGGATTTTGCATAAATGAAATCAATCCTGTCAAACCCGGTGCTGGTTAGATGTCCGGAGAAAAATGCGAGCCATAAGCAGTTTCAGCTCTTTCCTTTGCATAAGTATCTTCTTACACACCTGAGCCGATTATACCGTGCACAGAATATCGGATGAATAAATGCAAGCTCTGATATGATTGATGATGAAAGGAGGTTATTCTATGGATTTGCTTAGCAGGATGAACAGTGCCATGGCATATATTGAAGAGAACCTTACGAATGACATTGATTATAGCGAAGTTGCAAAAATAGCATATTGCTCAGAGTATCATTTTAAAAGGATGTTTTCATTTCTATCGGGAGTCGGCTTATCGGAATATATCCGCAGGAGAAGATTAACTCTTGCAGCCCTCGATTTGAAAGATAAAAGCATGAGAATAATCGATGTTGCCGTCAAATACGGTTATGATTCAGCTGATTCATTCTCCCGTGCTTTTCAGTCTATGCATGGCATTCTTCCCTCCGAGGCAAGAAGCTCGAATATTCAGCTTAAAGCCTATCCTAAAATGACCTTCCAATTATCTATCAGAGGAGGATGCGAAATGAATTATCGTATCGTTGAGAAAGGACCTTTTAAAATCGTAGGATTCAAAAGGCGAGTCCCGATTATTTTTAACGGTGTCAATCCGGAAATTGCAAAGATGTCTGAACTTTTAACCCCTGAGGTCATAAAAAAACTGAAAGAGCTGTCAAACATAGAACCGACAGGGATTATCAGTGCCTCCACTAACTTCTCGGAAGGAAGAATGGAAGAAAAAGGCGAATTGGATCATTACATCGGTGTTGCAACTTCAAGCGATGAAACAGCGGAATTTGATGTATTGAAAGTCGAAGAAAGTACCTGGGCAGTCTTTGAATCCGTCGGCCCCTTCCCTCAAGCCCTTCAGGATGTATGGGGAAGGATATATTCGGAGTGGTTTCCGTCTTCAGGATATGAGGCAGTCCCCGGCCCTGAAATTCTGTGGAATGAGAGTCAGGACACTCAAGACCCGAATTACCGAAGTGAAATCTGGATTCCGGTGCGAAAACCTTAAAGATTAGCAGCCCTTTCTTAAATCAAATTTATTAAAACAAGGCACTCCGTCAGGAGTGCCTTAAATTATTTTAACTGCTGCAATCATCTATCGGTTGACAAGGCGCAAAGGACTGATACAGTCCTCCTGCACGATTTCAAAACAATTACCAGTTTAACTATTGTATAAACTAACAAATGATAGTATAATTCCGGTAAAGGAGATTATGCCAATGGATAAAGATAAAAGCATAAACGTTAACAAGCGCAAAAAAGGACTGGAAACCAG
>JAAYOZ010000173.1 GCA_012520115.1 Clostridiales bacterium
AATCTGCCTGTGAACATTGGCTCGTCGCCGAGCACCTTGCTTATCAGCTCCTCGGAAATCGGGCCGGGGGCCTTGCCGTATTCGCCCTTAATGTATGCCTTGATTTCCTTAGAAATGCTCTTATATCTTTCGCCGAGCAGCACATTTGTAGCCGCCTGAACGCCGACCATCTGGCTTAAAGGTGTGACAAGGGGCGGGTAGCCTAAATCCTCACGGACCCTCGGAACCTCCTCAAGCACCGCACTGAACGAATCAAGGGCGTTCTGAGCCTTGAGCTGTGCCACAAGGTTAGAGAGCATGCCGCCGGGAACCTGATAAATAAGTGCGTCTGTGTCTGTTGAAAGGACAATCGGGTTAAGAAGGCCGCTTTCCAGCTCCTTTTCCCTTACTTCCTTGAAGAAGTCATTTATTGTTTTAAGTATCGAAACATCAAGTCCCGTGTCGTAGCCTGCGACTCTGAGGGCGTATTCGAGGGTCTCCGTCGGGGGTTGAGAGGTGCCGCCGGACATGCTTGAAATAGCCGTGTCGACCACATCTGCGCCCGCCTCGACTGCCTTCATTATGGAAAGAGAGCCGAGTCCTGTGGTGCCGTGGGTATGGAAGGCCACGGGCAGGTCCACATTCTCCTTGATAGCCTTTACAAGGTCAAAGGCGTCCTGCGGAGCTATTATGCCCGCCATATCCTTTATGGCGATTGTGGCAACGCCCATATCCCTCATTTCTTTAGCGAGCTTAACATAGGTCTCGAGGTTATGGATGGGACTTGTGGTATAGCATATTGCGCCGGAGGCGATTGCGCCGTTCTTTATGGTCTCATCGACTGCCGTTTCGATGTTCCTCAGGTCGTTGAGAGCGTCGAAGATTCTTATAATATCGATACCGTTCTCGACAGACTTCTTTACGAACATTCTGACCACATCATCGGGATAGTGCTTGTAGCCCAGCAGGTTCTGGCCTCTGAGCAGCATCTGAAGCTTTGTATTCGGGCAGGCCTTCTTGATTCTGCGTAATCTCTCCCAAGGGTCCTCGTTAAGGTACCTCAGGCAAGAGTCAAAGGTCGCACCGCCCCAGCACTCCAATGAATAGTAGCCCGCCTTGTCGAGCTGTGAAAGTATGCCCTCAAACTGCTCGAAGGGCATGCGGGTGGCGATCAGGGACTGCTGTGCGTCCCTCAAGACGGTTTCGGTAAACTTAACTCGCATATCGTTCTCCTGTTAGGACTGTAATCTAAGCGGATATTTGAAACAAATCAGATTTTAGATTATTTTGTCATTTTTGAACATTTCGAAAAATTATCCACCAAATCATCCCACAGTATCATACCCTAAAAAATATTAAAATGCAATATTTTCATCTCATTATTGTTAATTTTTTGCCTATATCTTTATTTTTCTACCGAAATCAAATGAACAAATTGGCTTAAATTCAACTTGTTTAACGGGTAAATTCTGATTCTGAAAAAAGAAAAGCCGGCGGGCAGTTCGGGGCACATAAAAAGACCGCATCCTCTGATGCGGTCTGAATGTTTAGCTTAATATCTTAGTTAGGATATACGCTGACCTTTTTGCGGGTCTTGTCAAGGCGCTCAAACTTAACCTTGCCGTCGATTAAGGCAAAGAGTGTATCGTCGGAGCCTCTGCCGACGTTATTGCCGGGATGAATATGTGTGCCTCTCTGGCGGATAATGATTGTGCCGGCATTAACGGTCTGGCCGTCGCCACGCTTAACGCCGAGACGCTTGGACTCGGAGTCACGGCCGTTCCTTGTGGAACCCATTCCCTTTTTATGTGCAAAAAGCTGAATATTTATCTTTAACATTTCATAACCTCCGTTGTCTTATCAATATATGACGGGTATTGCTCCTGTAAGGCCTCTATGTGGAGCTTTAATCCTTTCAGGACATTGACGCTGCTTTCGTCAGGTTTTTTAAGCTTTAAGGTAAAGAGTCCGTCGTCTACTTCTATATCGGCTTCTGCCTTAAATGCATCGGTCACGGTGTTGGCTGCCATATATACTGCCGAGGAGACGGCCGCACAGACAATGTCCTGACCGTGCTCAGCCTGGTCTGCGTGACCCTTTACGGAAAAACCTATGACGTCCTGACCCGAAAGAAAGAATACAGCCTTAATCATTTTACGTTAATGGCATCGATTCTGACCTTTGTGTAGGGCTGCCTGTGGCCGAGCTTGCGCTTTGAGTTCTTCTTTGCTCTGTAAGTCATAACCGTAATTTTCTTTGCCTTGCCGTTCTTAATAACGGTAGCCTTAACCTCAGCGCCTTCTACATAGGGAGCTCCGAAGCTTAAGTTATCACCGTCAACAACGGTTACAACCTTATCAAAAACTACTTCTGACTCTGCTTCAGCATTAAGCTTTTCAATAAAGATTTCGTCATTTACGGCAACCTTATACTGTTTGCCGCCGGTTTCGATTACTGCGTACATAATAACCTTCCTGTTTTTCAGACTCGCTACGACAGGCGGAGAGCAAGCTCACTTAAGAGCCTGTAATATGCGGCAAAGCAGATTGTAACATTTGACGGCAATGTTGTCAAGCATAAATTTTGCCAATTAAGACTTTTTGTTTAATTTAAGTCCGTGTCGACCATTTTAAAAAGCTCGTTTAAAAGCACCGCTGCTATTATCTCCTCATAATCGTTTTCCGAGCGTTTAAGCTCTATAAGCCTGTGCTCCTTCTCCTTTGTTCTGTCACGCCTGAGACTTGCAAATGCGGTGATTCCTTCTGCCAGACCCGCCTCCAGTTCTTTCTTTATCGGGTAGGCGTCAAGGCGCAGCCTCTGGAATACGGACTCGAAGGAATAGAGCAGGTCATCAGGGTATAATAGCTGCTTTGCGGTTATCTCTATGGCGGCGATGAGGAAATCACGCATTTCGGGGCTTGCCTTGCCGGAGTACTCTGTCAGCCTACGGGTGCAGGGTGCGTTGACTGCGTTGCGCTGGAAAAGCCTTTGCTTTTCCTTTAAGGTATAAGTTTCCGCCTTTGTAAGCTGATATGTAAAGTCCCTTGAGAGCCTGTCGATTTGCGACAGGGTTTCGGGACTGCCCATAAAGGTGTAGACGTTGCCGTAATACTTACCGAAGGCCTTCATGGTGTCGTTATAGCCGAGCCTTATGTTTGCGTCGAGCTTTTCCCTGTCAAAGTCCATAAATGCGCCGAGGTCACGGGAAGGCTTGATAAGCTTGACAAAGGGATTTACGGCATAGGCTTCATGTGCGCTGACGGTGTTGAGGTCGATTGCGACGACCTCCTCTGCGCCGAGCCTGAAGGCGGTAGCGATGGGCAGGTTGTCATAGTAGCCGCCGTCGATATAGCTTTTGCCGTCGATTTCGCAGGTGGGGAACACCGGGAAGCAGGCGCAGGAGGCCTGAATCCACTTTGCGAAATAGCCCCTTTTTATCTGGGACTTAGTGACTTCAATCGGAATAAGTGAGGGGAAGGCTACGGCGACTAAGCCGAAGTCAACCTCTGACGAAAAAAACTTATCCTCGTTGGCATAGCCGTTCAGATTCTCGATGAAGGGGGTGATGTCTGCGCCCTTTTTGTTAATGTAGGACTTCAAAAACGGGCGGATTAGGTCCATCTGGTCCGCAAGGGCTGTTATGGAGCGTTCGAGCTTGACGGGTGTTGCGAATATCTTATCGACGCTTAAGGTGCTCCACATCTCCTTTGCGGCCTCGTAGTCATCCTGAACATAAAAGCCCGCATTTATGGAGCCGATGGATGTTCCGGTTGCTATATCAAAGCTCTGACCCAAGTCACGAAGTGCCGACCATGCGCCGAACTCATAAGAGCCCTTTGAGCCGCCGCCGGCAAAAACAATAGCTCTTTTCATTTCTCCTCCGTCTTTCTCAGGCAAATGTATATGAAGTTAATGTAATCAAATTTGTGATGATTGCGGGTGCGATTCACCGCAGGGCGGGGTGCCGCTCGGGTGGGGCGGAGCGGGTGTGTGTGACGCTCGGGCGGGGTGGTGCTGTGGGTGCCGCAGTCTCAACAAAACCGCCGGATTTCGGGGTGCGAAGGTGGCGGGCGGCAGGGTGACGCTCGGGTGGGGCGGAGCGGGTGTGTGTGACGCTCCGTCGGGGTGGCGATTAAATGTTACTGCCCGCAGAGGGGTGCAGTAGGGTGTGCCGCTGTTGGGGCAGCGGGGGGGGTGCTGCTCAAACACTAAATTCCCGCCGTGGAGGGGTGCGGGTGAGGTTTGCCGCTATGCTGCCGGCGGGGTGGTGAGGCTCACGATGCGGCTGTGGGTTCGGGGGCGAGGGATACGGAGCTGTCGGCGACTTTGGCGATAGTGCCGATTTTGCAGAGCTTTACTTTGTTCTCGCTCAAATCCGCCACGATTCCGCCTTCCCTATTTACTCCGTACAGTGCGCCGCCTGCGGTCATGACAAGCTTCCAAATCAGATTCGGGGGGAAGGCAGGGGCTTTATCCGAGAAAATTATGTAATCCGGAGAGAGCTTTTTTGCAAAGCCTCTCGGAAAGTGCTTTGCGCCGCTGCCGAAGGGCGCTTTATAAAGCTGTACCTGACCTGTTTTCTCTTTAAGCCTTCGCATGTCCCTTCTGTGTATGTTTCCCGCCAGAAAGACCGCCAAATCGCCCTTTTTGACTAAGACATTCAGTGAGCCGTTGTCGCCGCCGAATTTTCCCGCATTCTCTCCTGCGGTGTCTATTATTTTGAGCCTATAATCCCCTAAGCTAAGCTCCTCGTCACCGATTTCGGAAATCGGCGTATTCTTATCCAATATGGCCTCATATACCCTGTAATACAGCTCCTTTGCGGTCTCGGCCTTCTCGTCTAAGGGTTTATCCGAGCCGAAATCAAGCGTTTTAAAGTATACGTTCTTTGCGTAAATTTGTGTGTTTTTTATAAGCTTTGCAAGCCCTTCGATTTTGTCTGAGGCGCTGTCGGCGCAAATCAGATAATCGAGCAGTACCTTGCCCTTATCGTCTGAGGCACGCAGCTTCAGGTAATCGGCTATGGATATCTTGCTTGTCGTATCCTGTTTTTCCGTATCAAGCACGGCTGCGCCGTAAAATAGGGCAAAGCGGTTGTTGGACTCGATAAGCACGCAGTCCGTGCCCTCAAAGCTCATAAAATGCAATCTGTCGGCAAAGCCCCGCTCGTCAAAGGAGCTTTGGGGAAGCTCTGCCGAAGTGCGCCTTGCGTTTACACCGTACGGCAGGGCTGTCAGGACGACCGCTATTACAACGATAAGTATTATCAGGGGGATGATTTTGCTTTTGTTTTTAAGCCTTGCTAAATTAATAGCTTTCATAGACCCTTACCCCCCAGGTCTTCAGCACCCTGTAAAGCACAAAGCTTGCTATGCCGTAGATTGCTACGAAGATGAACATAATAAACTGCAAATCAAGGTACTCTGCGGCAATCATATTGCCAAAGAGGGGCAGAAGGGCTGCGCCCATACCGACCATCATGGTCAAAAAGGTACTCATGCTCTGCTTTACCACGAGGGTTTCGTTAATCCAGTCAAACTTCGGGAATCTGAGATTGATAATCAGTCCCGCAAAACCCATAAGCAGATTCAACAGACCCGTTTCGGCCCAGATGAGTACAAACTCTACGGGTGTAAGCTTTAAGCCGAAGGTGGAAAGAAGGGCTGCAACGAAAATAAAGGGCTGTGTGACAAGCAGATGCAGCTTAACCTTTGTCATAAGCACATCTATTGAAGCGATGGGCAGGGATTTGATTATGCTCATATACTTGCTCTCGAGTGAAATTGCGGGGGCGGTGACCATATTCACAGCGCCGCAGAAGCCTATTGCCAAAGCTGCAATCATCGCAGGGCTGAAACCTTCCCCGAACGACTGTAAAAGCTGAGTGTTTATGATGTCCCTGCCGAAAATGGTAAAGACGCCGAAAACTACAAGGAACACGGAGCCGAGTCCCGCATTCGTAAGATAGCCTATGGTGTTTGTAAAGTAACTCAGATCCTTCTTTAACAGTGCCGACTTCTTGTTGCCGACTTTTATTTGAGTTTTCTTATATTCCTTTTTATAGACATTCTGTCCGAGGGAGGTTATCTTTAAGAACTTCCTTGCAATAAGGAAACAGACAATCAAGAAAACTGCGACCGATAAAGCTATGAAAATAAGGGCATTTATGATGTTGCCCTCGCCTGCCGCATCTGCAAAAAGGTACATGGGGTAAAAGACCTTTTTTATGGCTGCGATTATTGTATTGCCCTTCTGAATGATGACGTTCATATAATGCTGCATCCTGAAGGAGATGAGCATATAAACGCCTATGAACAGGAATATGGCTATAACGCTTATTATCCTGCTGTTTCTCATCCTTGCCGAGAGGGTGGCAGTGCCCCAGCCTGCAAGGGAGCTGAGGGAGGTCGTCATAAGGGGCAGAATGAGACAGAGCACTATGAATATAATGCAGTTTAACAGCTTAAAGCCTGCGACTTTTATATAGACGTAAATTGCCGGTATGACAAAGATAACCTGATAGATGTATACAAGGGAGATTATCATGGCGATGCGGCTTGCAAGTATTGCCATGGGCTTTATGGGCATTGATAAAAGCAGATCATTGTCCCTTGCCTGAAAAAGCTGCATCTGGGCAACAAAAATGCTGCCCACAAAGCCTAAGGAAAAGAGTATAAGCCCTATTACCGCAAAGTATGTGCTGGCAAGACCTGCGGGGATAAGCTGCCCGCCTATCGCCTTAAGCATTGCTATATTTGAAAAAATCAGCGAACCTAAAACATATACGGCGACAACCGCTATGCCCGCATAGGTTAAAGGCGTCATTTTTCTTTTGGAACTTGAAACTCTGAAAAACGATGAAAAAAGCGACAGCATTCTTGTCTTAAACAGTATAAAAAACATTTGCGTCAGCCTTTCTGTTATTTAATAGGTTAGCCTTTGCGATTAAGCTTTGTTCTCGGAAAGCTCTAAGAATACGCTCTCAAGGGAGGACTCGCCGATGACCTCGGCGGTATTGCCCGCTATCACGAGCTTGCCTTCCTTAATTATCGCTACCTTGTCGCAGAGCTTTTCCGCAACCTCAAGCACATGGGTAGAGAAGAAAATGGCTCCGCCCGCATTGCATTTTTCACGCATTATGCCCTTTAATAGATGAGCCGCCATTGGGTCAAGACCCACAAAGGGCTCGTCAAGGAACATCAGCTTAGGATTGTGGATAAGGGCCGAAATCAGGGCTAATTTCTGCTTCATACCGTGGGAATATGAGCTTATGGGGTTGTGAAGCTCATCGGCAAGCCCTAAAATCCCGGCATACTTATTAATTTCACGCTCTCTGTCCGCCTTTGAAAGCTCATAGACATCGGCGATAAAATTCAGGTATTTCATGCCCGACATGAATTCATACAAATCCGGGTTGTCGGGGATGTAGGCGATTCTTTTCTTACATTCAACCGGATTTTCCTTAATGGAAAGCCCGTCGATGTAGATTTCGCCCGAATCGAAGGCCAGAATGCCGCAGCAGGCCTTGATTGTTGTCGTCTTGCCCGCTCCGTTGTGTCCGATAAAGCCGTAGATTTCGCCACTGTTGATTTCAAGACTTAAATTGTCAACGGCCGTTTTTGTTCCGTAGGTCTTGGTTAAATTTTCAATCTTTAGCAAGCCTGTCACCTTCAATTATTTATTTTTTCAGCCTTCTGCTCGGCTGATAATACCGTATTCTCGATTAACTCCGCAATTGTCATGGGGCCTACGCCGCCGGGTACGGGCGTGATATATGAGGTCTTATCCCGCACCGCAGAGAAATCCACATCGCCGCAGAGCTTTCCGTTTTCATCCCTGTTTATGCCTACATCTATGACCACTGCGCCCTCTTTGACCATATCTGCCGTTATGAATTTCGGTCTGCCCACGGCGGCTATGAGAATATCAGCCTGACTCGTTATTTCAGGCAGATTCCTTGTCTTTGAATTGCAGACTGTCACGGTAGCTCCCGCATTTATAAGCATGAGCGCCGCCGGCTTGCCTACAATATTGCTCCTGCCGACTACGACGCAGCGCTTGCCCTCGACCTCGATGCCTTTAGATTTGAGCATTCTCATAACGCCCGAAGGGGTGCAGGGGCGCATACCCTTTTTATTAAGTACAAGGTTGCCCACGCTCACGGCATGGAAGCCGTCCACATCCTTTTCGGGGGCTATGCTGTCTATTACCGCATCCGCATTGATATGTGAAGGCAGCGGTAGCTGACAGAGGATACCGTCTACCCTGTCGTCTTTGTTGAGCTTTTCGATAAGCCCGATAAGCTCTGCCTGCGTGGTGTTAATATCAAGGGCATATTCAAAGGACTCTATGCCTACATCGGCACAGGCCTTCTTTTTATTATTCACATAAGTCCTGGATGCCGGGTTGTTGCCGACTATAATTACGGCAAGCCCTACCGACCTGCCCTTGTCTTTAAGTGCCCTGACCCTTTCTGCCGCCGCACTCCTTATTTCGGCGGCTAAGGCCTTTCCGTCAATCAGTTCTGCCATTACTGTCTCCTAAAGTTTATTCGCTGTCCTTATTTTCTTCTGCTGTTTGTGTTTCGGTGCTGTCCTCGGCTTCGGTAGTGTCCTCGATTTCTGAGCCGCTCTCTGCTTCTGCCGTTGCCTTAGAAACGGTGTTCGCCTCATTCTTCTTTTCCTCATCGGGGAAGAAGTCCACGCCCTCAATGGGGACCGGGTGCTTTGTGTATTTAATGAGCTTGACGATAAGAAGCACTAAACAGAAAAGCACAAGCAAGAGTGAGAGAAGCTGGGACATTCTTATATTTGTATTCCATATATAAAGGCTGTCCGTTCGAAGTCCCTCGAATACAAATCTGCCGGCGCCGTACCATACTCCGTACATCAGAATTATCTGGCCGCTGAATTTGCGTGCCTTTTTGCAGACTATGTAAAGGACTAAAAAGCCCAAAAGGCACCACACGGACTCATAGAGGAAGGTGGGGTGAACGGGCTTCATGGGGTCTACCACAATGCCCTGCTCTAAAAAGGCCGCCTGATTCTTATAGAGATAATCCGCAACCTTTTCGCTCCACATTCCGAGAGGCAAATCGGAGTTTGTGCCGAAGGCCTCCTGATTGGTGAAGTTGCCCCAGCGGCCTATGCCCTGACCGATAAGAAAACTCATGCCCGCAAGGTCAAGCAGGTTATAGAAATTCAGCTTGTTGAATTTGCATGTTATGTAGGCCGCAATTAAGCCGCCTATAAGGCCGCCGTAAATTGCAAGGCCGCCTTCCCACAGCTTGAATACGGAAAGCAGGTCATCCTTATAGCTGCCCCAGTCAAAGAGGACATAGTATATCCTTGCGCCGATTATGCCGCCGAAGGTGCCGTAGATAAGCACATCGAGCATCTTGTTTAAGTCCATCTTCCACTTGTATGCCATTCTGCCGCCGAAAAGAACGGCAAGGGTAAAGCCTAAAAAAATCAACAGTCCGTACCAGCGTATTGTGACGGTGCTGCCCACAAAGGGCATTGTAAAGCGCACAAAAACACCCGGCACATCGAAAACCTTATCGATTCCGGTAAAGGTGACGGCCGTATAATCAGCAAGAAACTTCATTTTATTCTTCCTTTCGGCTGGAAATTAAGCCTTATTCGTAGTCGCTTTCATTCTCCCAGTTGTGCCAGACGTTCTGGACATCGTCATTTTCCTCGAACATTTCGAGCATCTTGCCCATGTTCTTGATGTCCTCTTCCTTTTCGAGCTTAACATAGGTGGAGGGCACATATTCCGCCTCGGCGGAGAGGGGCTTATAGCCCAAAGCTTCAAGGCTCTCCCTTACTGCGCCGACCGAATTGGGAGCGGTGCGGATATCAAAGTACTCGTCCTCCGAGAGGAAGTCGAGAGCGCCTGCCTCAAGAGCGTCCTCCATGAGCTTATCCTCGTCCACGTTCTCCTTGTCGATGATGATAATGCCCTGTCTTTCAAACATGAACATAACGCTGCCGCTCTGACCCATGTTGCCGCCGTATTTATCGAAATAGTGCCTTAAGTCTGCGGCGGTGCGGTTGCGGTTATCCGTCAGCGCCTCTACTATTACGGCAATGCCCGACGGGCCGTAGCCCTCATAGATTATCTCCTCGTAATTTTCGGCGCTGCCCTCGCCGGACGCCTTCTTGATTATCCTCTCGATATTGTCATTGGGCACGTTGTTCGCCTTTGCCTTGGCGATTACATCCTTCAGCTTTGAGTTGCTTTCAGGGTCGGGGCCGCCGGCTCTGACCGCAACGGCAATCTCACGGCCGATTTTCGTAAAAATCTTTGCCCGCTGGCTGTCTGTTTTTTCTTTTTTTCTTTTAATCGTACTCCACTTGGAATGACCTGACATATATTTCTCCCTTTCTGAGAAAATTACGGTTTACAATATAAACATTGTAATTTTATCACTTATGAATGTTATAGTCAACAAATGTTATAGTCAACAAAAGGGGGCTGAGATTAGCGCTGTTTAAGGCTCTTTTTTAATTGTTTGGCTTTGTTTTGCGGTTGGCTGAGATTATTCTTACCACGCTTTAGAAATGTGCTAAAAGCTTTAAAGTAAAATCTTGATTATTTAATATATTTTAGGTTATACTTTGTCTGACGGAAGTTTGCTTTTCCGAATTTGAGGAAATTAGTCTAAAAACTGCTTAATACTTCTTGCATTTTGGGATTATTCGTGTTAATATTATTACCTGTGTATGGTAAAGGAGGTGGAATTATGCCCAATATTAAGTCTGCAAAAAAGCGTGTGCGTGTCAGCGCAGTAAAGGCTGCCAGAAACAAGTCCACCAATTCAGCTCTTAAAACAGCTATTAAGAAGGCTAACGCCGCTATTGAAGCTAACGATCCGAATAAGAACGAGCTTGTAAATCAGGCCATTAAGAAGATCGATCAGGCTGTGGCTAAGAATATTCTTCATAAGAATAACGCTGCAAGAAAGAAGTCAGCTCTTACCCGCAAGTTGAACGCTGCAAAATAAATAAGTTATACTTAAAGAAGGACGGCTCGCCGCCTTAAAATTTAAGAAAATTTACGGTCATTTAGAAAGGATGGTCAGGAAATGAAAAAGGTATTAAAGGTTATCGCAATCATTGCCGGTATAGCAGGTGCCGCTTTCGCTGTTTATGTTGCAGTTACAAAGTATATGAACAAAAAGCAGACCATAGGAAACCCTGAAGAAAACTACGTTTCCTGCTCATGCTTTGACGATGACTTTGTAACAGAGGCAGTTGTTTAAAAGCTGATTTTGCATATTTAATTGAGCCTTTCCGCCGTTTATCGGCGGATTCTTTCTTTTTCAGGCGTATTATCTTATTTTTTGAAATAAAATGTATAGACACTCATATCCAAATCCTGTATAATATCTGAGATACTTTGCGTCTTTTATGCGTTAATATCATAAAGCCGGCGGACTGGTTGCCGCCTGCATAATTGGAGGAAAGTTATGAATTCAGATTCAATCCAAATTCTTGTTGCCATGTCGCTATACATGCTGTGCGTCATAGTCATAGGCATTGTCTATGCAAAGCGTGCAAATGAAAGCACAAGCAACTATCTTTTGGGCGGCAGGTCGCTGGGTCCGTGGGTTACGGCTATGGCGGCAGAGGCCTCTGACATGAGCGGCTGGCTGCTTATGGGTCTGCCCGGCGTTGCTTACTGGTTCGGCCTTGCAGATGCAGCATGGACTGCAATCGGTCTGCTTATCGGTACATACCTTAACTGGCTCTTTGTGGCAAAGAGGCTAAGAAACTACTCCCGCATCGCAGGCGATGCAATTACGCTCCCTGACTTTTTGAGCAACAGGTTTAAGGAAAAGAACAAGATAATTTTAACCATTGCAGCTTTGTTCATCCTTGTTTTCTTCTCGGTTTATGCTGCAAGCTGCTTTGTTACCGTCGGCAAGCTGTTCAGCACCCTCTTTGGCGCTCCCTATATTGCAATGATGCTTGCGGGCGCAGCCTTCGTTGTCATTTATACCTTCTTCGGCGGATATCTGGCTGAGAGCGTATCCGACTTTATGCAGGGTATCATCATGATTTTTGCCCTGAGCATGACCCTTATAGTCGGCGTTCAGTGGGCAGGCGGCTTCTCGGCAGTTATCGAGAACGCCCGTCAGATTCCCGGCTTCCTTGATTTCTTCACCATGGCCTCTCCCGTTGTTGAGGACGGCGTTCAGGTTGTCAAGGACGGCGCTCCGGTCTTCGGCGAGGCTGCAAAATACGGACTGCTTACCATAGTTTCCACCATGTCATGGGGTCTCGGCTACTTCGGCATGCCGCAGGTACTCTTAAAGTTCATGGGCATCAGAAAGGCCTCCGAGCTCAAGCTCTCAAGAAGGGTTGCCTCCGTCTGGTGCGCAATTTCACTGTTTGCGGCTGTTCTGATAGGCATTATCGGCAGAGCAATGTTCCCCACCGACCTGCTTACAAAGTCCTCGGCTGAGAGCATTTTCGTACAGATGTCCACCTCCTTCTTCCTGCCGCTGTTTGCAGGTGTTGTAATGGCAGGTATTCTTGCGGCTACCATCAGCTCCTCCGACTCATACCTGCTTATCGCATCCTCTGCCTTCTCAAAGAACATCTACAAGGGTATTCTTAAGAAGGACGCAAGCGACAAGACAGTGCTCTGGATGTCAAAGATTACTCTGCTTGTTATCTCGGTCATTGCGGCTATCATCGCTCTGAACGAAAACAGCATTATCTTTAAGATAGTTTCCTTCGCATGGGCAGGCTTCGGTGCAACCTTCGGCCCGTCAGTGATTTTCTCGCTGTTCTGGAAGAGAACCACAAGGGCAGGCGTTGTTGCGGGCATGCTCGCAGGCGGCATAAGCGTCTTTGCCTGGAAGTTCCTTATAGCTCCCCTTGGCGGCGTATTCGGAATTTACGAGCTTATGCCCTCCTTCATCATCTCATGCATATTCATCGTGGTTGTTTCACTTCTCACAAAGGCTCCCTCAAAAGATATTGTCGAGGAGTTTGAGAAGGTTAAGAATTACGTAGAGGCTTAAAACCAAAAGCTTATCCCCCGGTTTTAACCGGGGGATTTTTGTAAGCATTAAAAAAGGCTGTGAAATCACAGCCTTACTTTTTAGTATTTTCTTGATAACAGACTGTCAGCTTCTTCTCTGCTTATTTCGCCCGCATTGTACTTTGCCATAATCTGAACGTCCTTGTCGTTGAGCTTATAGAAGAGGTAAAGCACGGCGCTTAATATCATACCGATTGTGGGGATGAGTGCGAAGGTTATCCAAAGTCCGTTGAGTGCCTCCGGCGGCTGCTGGATGTTCAGCTTCTGCAGCTCTAAGAAGTCGGAAGCCGTTATCTCCTTCCAATTAAAGAGGCTCAGAAGGAACATGCCCAGTGACGAGGAGACGGCGCCGGTGATTTTTGCGGAGAAGGTCTGGATTGCGAAGGTAATGCCCTTTGCGTTTATGCCCGTCTTATACTGACCGTACTCGGCGCAGTCGGGGGTGAACATAAAGTTGAGTATGCCCGTGGCGCTCATTGTTGTGGCTCGGATGACGGTCAGTATTACAAACATAACCACATTCTCATAGCCCACAAAGTAGATTATCAGGCCAAACACCAGGCTGATAATATGCGACCAGAACATGATTGTAAACTTGTCGATTTTCTTTGTGATTTTAGGCATAATAGCAGCCATGATTGCGGCGGGTATTATCGAGAGTGCGCCCGTAAACAGACTGAAGTTTGTATTGTGGAACAGATAGTATGAGGCGAAAAGCGTAACAACGCCGGCGGTGTTTAAGGCTGAGTTTAAAAAATAAGCCGAATAGTATATGAGCAGGTATTTATTATGTATAAGGTATTTCAGCATCAGGCTGACCTTGAAATCCTCCTCTTCCTTTTCCGGATGGTAGTTTTTCTCACGGCCTATGATGCAGATGGGCAGCATTGTAATAAAGCCTAAGACTGAAAGCATTAATATGGTAACGGTAAAGCTGACGCCTACCTTTTCGCTGATAAGGTAGGTACAGAAAAGCGTCGCTAAGGCGGAGCCGATACCCGATGTAATCCTGCCCGTTGACATAAGGGTTGTTCTCTCGGCCAGATTGTCGGTCATGGTGGTGACCATGCTGTAAATCGGCACGTCGCATACGGTATAGAAGGTGTCCCATAGCACATAGGCGGTGCCGAACCAGAACAGCTTGAAGCCCTGCTCTGCTCCTGTAGGTATGGCGAACATAAGTATTGTGGATATGGGGATTCCCACAAGAGAGATTCTAAGCCACGGCAGGCTTTTCTGACCGCTCTTGAACTTGACTTTATCAAACAGCCAGCCGAAAATCGGGTCGTTGAAGGCGTCCCATATCTTGACTATAAGCACCACGGTGCCGATTTTGGCGAGGTCCACGCCGGTCATGGCAAGATAGGTCATCAGATATGAGGATACAATGGTGTAAAAGATATTCTGCCCCACAAAATAAGACCAGTAGCTGCCTCTCTCCAGCCTTGTTGTCATGTAGTTCGATTTGTTGGCTTTTTCAGTCTTCATGAAACAGTTCCTTTCGTGTCAGTATCGTTATTCAGCCTGAAGGTATTCGAGCGCATGACTGCCGTGAGAACATGCTTTGCGCAAAGCTGAATTTCTCCCAAAGTTATGCCCTGAGTCTTGCCTAAGGTCTGAAGCAGCGTTCCGTCGGGCTTCTTTCTGCCGACACGCCTGCCGCCGGGCATGAGCAGGTCCACCTGCGCCCTGACCCTGTATGCGTTGTCCTTCATATCGGGGAATTCGGGGCTTCTGGAGGAGCGCATCCACCAGTCGGTCATGACAAGGCCGTCAAATCCCCATTCCTGCCTTAAAATACGGGCGCAGAGCTCATAGTTATAATGCCCCCATACACCGTTGATTTTGTTGTATGAGGTCATTATGCAGTGGGGCTTTGCGGTTTTGACGCAGATTTCAAAGCCTTTTAAATATATCTCTCGCAGGGCCCTTTCGGAGACCCTTGAATCGTTATGCAGGCGGTTGTACTCCTGATTATTGCAGGCGAAGTGCTTGGGGCAGGCGGAAACGCCCGCCTTCTGCAGCCCCGTGACCGCCGCAGCGGCGATTTTGCCCGTGAGAATCGGGTCCTCGGAGAAGTATTCAAAATTCCTGCCGCAGAGGACATTGCGCTTTATATTCATACCGGGGGCGAGAAGCACATCGGAGCCTCTGTCCTTCATCTCACAGCCGACCTTGTAATAGACCTCCTTCACAAGCTCCTTATTAAAGGTGCTGGCAAGGGACGAGCCTATGGGAATGAGCGAACAGCTTGCCTTCAGGCGGATGCCCGAGGGGCCGTCGGTGGTGGTGACGGGGGTGACGCCCTTTTCACGAAGGGACTCCAGCACTCCGCCGAAAACGCCCGCATTACCATTTGCGCCAAGCGGGCTGTTCATTATGTAGTCGCCTCTTGTAATGGCCTCTAATTCATCTAAAGACAGCTGGGCGACGAAATCGTCAAGGCTTACCTTTCCTTCGGCAACATCCTTGAGCTTATAGCCCCTGTCTTCGGTCTGCGGAATATCGGCGGGCAGGTTGTCGAGTATAGTCTGCCTGAGATTTACACTTGAAGCGGGGGCAATATCAAAGTCCGCCCTGCGGCCGGTCTTTTCGTCCTCCACTGACTTGTATATTTCAAATGGGTATTTGGGGGCGCAGACCTCTTTAAGCCTTTCTACCACGATATTCTCAGAGACAGAAAACTCAAAGATTTTCTCGGCAGAGCGCACATCGCTGCCGAGGTAAATCCTGTAAACGCCCTTTTCGACCACATAGCAGGATTTGTTGCCCGTCTTGCCCGAAGAGTCGTATGAGGCAAGCTGCTCCTTGCCGATGCTAAGAAGCAGATTTTCGGTCTGATTCGGATAGATAACGTCTGTCTTAGCAAAATCCACAAGCTCCCTTGAGGGGTTGCCCAGCACCCCGCAGGGCTTTTCGAGGAAGGCACAGACTGCGTACTTGCCCGCATAGGTGTCGCCTGTATTTTTAATGGCGGCGGCGATTTTAAGACCGTCGGGGGTGTACTTGACCGCCGTGTTTGTAATCTTGAACTCCGTATATGAAAGACCGTGGCCGAAGGGGTACAGGACAGACGCCTTGTCGAAGGTCTCAAACCACCTGTAACCCACATATATATCCTCTTTGTACTCGTTATAGTCCTTATTGCCGAAGAAAGCGCTTGAGGGGTAGTCGTTGTAATCCCTTGCCACGGTTTCGGACAGCCTGCCCGACGGCACCTCGTCGCCGCAGAGCAGGTCAGCCACGGCGTTGCCGCTCTCCATGCCGCCCTGCCAGACTATCATGACAGCACCGAGCCTGTCACGCATTTCTTCAATCCACGAAAGGTCAATAATGCTGCCGATATTTAAAAGCACAACTGTGTCCTTAAAATTCTCCGTGACCTTTGTGAGCATATCGAGCTCGTCGTCTGTCAGGTAGTAACTGCCCTTTTCGAGGACGTTTTCCCTGTCCTCGCCTGAGGACCTGCCGATTACCACCACAGCATAGTCGCTCTGCTTTGCAGCCTCTGCGACGACGGTGTTGAGAAGGGGCATTTCGGGGTAACTGCGGGGCCAGAAGCCCCATGCGCCGTGGTCTACGGGGTTTTCGGCGACCCATTTTTCATAAACGGAGAGGAGGTTTTTATTTATATTCAGCTTGCCGCAGTTTCTTATGCCGTCGACGAGATTTACCTGATAGGGGCGTATAACGTCGCCGCCGGAGCCGTAGCCGCAGAAAAACCAGTCAAGCTGAGTTCTGCCGAAAACGGAGACGGTGCTGTCCTTTTTAAAGGGTAAAACTTTATTTTCGAGCAGCACGGCGCCCTCTGCAGCAGCCGCTCGAAGCAGCTCGGGCATACCCTCGGTGACGCTGTAATCGCCCTGCCCCACCTGCTGCCCCTGAGCGACGCCGGTAAGCCTCGCATAGCTTTTTACAAAAAACTTCATTATATTTTCTTTAACGCTCATATCTTTCCCTTCCACAGCCGTAAAGAAAGCTGACAGTTTTTGCTGAGATTTACAGATAAGCGCAGAATATTTATAAGTATTATATAACATTTATATTCAATTTCAAATGGTTTTTGTTGTTTTTGCAGCTGTTGACGAAAGAAATGAGCTTTGAAAATAAAAAAGAGACTAATCTTAATTAGTCTCTGTTAAAATAGCATGGCGGAGTCGGCAACACACCTATTACCTATTACTTCTTACTTATTACTTGCCAAAAATCCGAGGACTTGATAGAGAAGTAATAGGTAAAAGGTAATAAGTAATAAGAAAAATCCCCCGAACTGTCGTTCGAGGGATTATTGGAGGCGCCACCCAGATTTGAACTGGGGAATCAGGGTTTTGCAGACCCGTGCCTTACCACTTGGCTATGGCGCCTTAATAAAAAACTCGTACTGAGAGCTTTTAAACATCAGCACGAGTAAGTGTGGAGCGGATGACGAGGCTCGAACTCGCTACCTCCACCTTGGCAAGGTGGCGCTCTAC